>NZ_RJVK01000002.1:300000-490914 GCF_003752135.1 Caminibacter pacificus | reverse complement strand
TTCCGAACCAGGAAGTTAAGCCTCACAGCGGTGATGATACTGCATCCTTACGGATGTGGGAAAGTAGCTCCCCGCTACACTTTACAGTGTTAAATAACTTACAACTCCAACGAGTCTGGCACTTAGTGTTATCTCTCTTTCAAACCATTATTCACCTTAACTTTATGTTTTTATTTGGTGTTTTATTTTTTATCTTATTATTTCATAACTTTTATTATATTCTATTAATGCACACACTTTTAATTGTTCGGTATCATTTATAATGCTTATTAGGTTTACTTTATTTATATATTTCTTCTTTATTATTTTGTATTTTTACTGCTTTTATATTTTTTTCAAATTTTTAATTAGCAGCATATTTTACAATATGAAAAAATGTTAGGAAATAGCAATGAGAAGAGTTATTTATTTTCTTCTCTCATTTTTTGATAAATTTTTTCATATTCTTTTTTTAGTTCGTCGCTTACTTTTCTTCTTGCAGATACAAATCCTATGATTTTTCCGTTCTCGTCAAAAATTGGTTCTATAAATGCTTCTACCCAATAATATCTTCCGTCTTTTCTTAGATTCTTAATAATGCCTGACCATTTTTTGCCGTTTAAAATCGTATCCCACATCTCTTCAAAAACTTTTTTAGGCATATCAGGATGTCTTACTATATTATGAGGTCTGCCTATCATTTCTCCTTTTTCGTAACCTGATAACGCTCTAAACATCGAGTTGGTGTAGGTAATTATTCCTCTAATATCGGTTTTTGACACTACCGGTCTTTCTGTTGGATTTACATCTTCAAATCTTACTTCTTCGTTTATAGGTTTTATTTTCATTTTCCCCTCCTTGGTTTGAAAATAAAATCGTACTTTATTAAATTAATATTAATTATATTTTAAAAAAATTACGTAAATTTTACAAATAATGTTTAAAATTTTTATTTTTTGCCGATTTATGTATTGAAGTAGCAAGGATGCTACAAAAAACTAAAAGGAGTTAGTTATGGGATTCAGAATTAACACAAACGTAGCGGCACTTAATGCACATGCTGCAATGCAAATTACAAACAGAAACTTAAACAACTCACTTGAAAAATTGAGTACAGGTTTAAGAATTAACAAAGCGGCGGACGACGCATCAGGATTACAAATTGCGGACTCTTTAAGAGACCAGGCGGAGAGTTTAGGACAAGCTATCAGAAACGCAAACGATGCTATCGGAGTTATGCAAATTGCCGATAAAGCGATGGATGAGCAAGTAAAAATCTTAAACACAATCAAAGTAAAAGCTACACAAGCAGCGCAAGACGGACAAACAAGCGATACAAGAAAAGCTCTTCAAGAAGATATTACAAGACTTATGGAAGAGCTTGATAATATTGCAGGTACTACTACTTACAACGGAAAAAGTTTACTTAGTGGTAGTTTTACAAATCAAGAGTTCCAAATCGGAGCGTACTCAAATCAAACTGTAAAAGCGAGTATCGGTGCGACTTCATCAGATAAAATCGGTAACACAAGATTTGAAACAGGTATTACTATTACTGCTTCAGCTGATGTCGCACTTAAATTTAAAAACGTTGACGGAATTCATGACGTACAGCTTGAAAGCGTAAAAATTTCAACAGGTGCGGGAACAGGTATCGGAGTTCTTGCTGAAGTTATTAACAAAAACTCTGATAAAACGGGAGTTAAAGCTTCGTGGCAAGTACTTGAAACAGGTTCTGCTGCAATTGCCGGAGGAGACGTAAAAGGTCTTGAAATTAACGGAGTAAAAATCGGTGACGTACTTGGAGTACAAGCAAACGATGCTGACGGTAAACTTGTAGCGGCTATTAATGCCGTTAAAGACCAAACAGGTGTTGAAGCTTTCGTAGATGAGAGAGGTAACCTAAACTTAAGAAGTTTGGATGGTAGAGGTATTAGTATTGATATCGCAAGTGGTGCTGGAAATATCGGACTTGCATCTCATGTAGAAAATTACGGAAGACTTACACTTACAAGACTTGATGCAAGAGATATTATTATTTCAGGTACAAACTATACAAATGCAGGATTTAATAACTCTGCAGAGGCTCAAGCCACTGTAAACTTAAGAAGTATTAAAGGTAACTTTTCAGCTGATATTGCAAGTGCAATCGGAGCTTTTGCTAACTCAAACGTTGCAAATTACGGTCAAGAAATCGGTGCTGGGGTTACAACATTAAAAGGTGCGATGGCTGTTATGGATATTGCGGATAGTGCGGCGAAACTTCTTGATAAAATTAGAGCGGATATCGGTTCCGTACAAAATCAATTGGTAAGCACAATCAACAACATTTCAGTAACACAAGTAAACGTAAAAGCTGCAGAATCACAAATCAGAGACGTAGACTTTGCGGCTGAAACTGCAAACTTCCAAAAATACAACTTGCTTGCACAATCAGGAAGTTATGCGCTTAGCCAAGCTAATGCAGTACAACAAAACGTTATGAGACTACTTCAATAATCGAATTAATAACCCAAGGTCTCTTTAGCCCTTTTGGGCTTTTTTTCTAATATTTTCTCTCCTTTTGCCCTCCTTTTTATTTTCTTTATAAAATTTTTTTGATGTAGCAAAATTAGTTTGGAACACTATTTGCTTCTTTTTGAAAATCTTAAAAGGAGAAGCAAATGGGTTTCAGAATCAATACAAACGTAGCGGCACTTAATGCTCATGCAGCGGCTGTTGCTAACAATAGAAAGCTTAATAGTTCACTTGAAAAATTAAGTACCGGTCTTAGAATCAACAAAGCGGCGGACGACGCTTCGGGATTACAAATCGCGGACTCTTTAAGAGACCAGGCGGAGAGTTTGGGACAAGCAATTAGAAACGCAAACGATGCTATCGGACTTTTTCAAATTGCCGATAAAGCGATGGACGAACAAGTAAAAATCTTAAACACAATCAAAGTAAAAGCTACACAAGCAGCGCAAGACGGACAAACAAGTGATACAAGAAAAGCTCTTCAAGAAGATATTGTAAGACTTATGGAAGAGCTCGATAATATCGCAGGTACTACTACTTATAACGGTATGAGTCTTCTTAGCGGTAGTTTTACTAATAAAGAATTTCAAATCGGAGCGTACTCAAATCAAACGGTAAAAGCGAGTATAGGGCCTACAAGTTCCGATAAAATCGGTGGTACGAGATTTGAAACGGGTATTAAAATTACCGCTTCAGCTGATGTTGCATTGAAATTTATTGCGCCTGATGGGGTACATGACGTACAACTTGAGAGCGTAAAAATTTCAACAAGTGCGGGTACAGGTATAGGTGTTTTGGCTGAGACAATAAATAAAAATTCTGATAAAACGGGAGTTAAAGCTTCATGGCAAGTGTTAACGACAGGTTCAAGTGCAATTACCGGAGGAGACGTAAAAGGACTTGAAATCAACGGAGTAAAAATCGGTGACGTACTTGGAGTGCAAGCAAACGATGCTGACGGTAAACTTGTAGCGGCTATTAATGCCGTTAAAGACCAAACAGGTGTTGAAGCTTATATTGACGAAAGAGGAAATCTGAATTTAAGAAGTTTGGACGGTAGAGGTATTAATGTCAATATCGCAAGTGGTGCTGGAAATATCGGACTTACATCTCATGTAGAAAATTACGGAAGACTTACACTTACAAGACTTGATGCAAGGGATATTATTATTTCAGGTACTAATTACACAAAAGCCGGGTTTAACAATTCAGCTGAAGCACAAGCTACCGTAAACTTAAGAAGTATTAAAGGTAACTTTTCAGCTGATATTGCAAGTGCAATCGGAGCTTTTGCTAACTCAAACGTGGCAGATTTCGGTCAAGAAATCGGTGCTGGGGTTACAACATTAAAAGGTGCGATGGCTGTTATGGATATTGCGGATAGTGCGGCGAAACTTCTTGATAAAATTAGAGCGGATATCGGTTCCGTACAAAATCAATTGGTAAGCACAATCAACAACATCTCAGTAACACAAGTAAACGTAAAAGCTGCAGAATCACAAATCAGAGACGTAGACTTTGCGGCTGAAACTGCAAACTTCCAAAAATACAATATTTTAGCTCAATCAGGAAACTATGCGCTTAGTCAAGCAAATGCCGTTCAACAAAACGTAATGAAATTGTTACAATAATTTAGTCAATCTCTTCAAGCCCTTTTGGGCTTAAATATCTGCAAAATCTGTAAAAATTCCTTTTATTTGATGTGAAAACAGAAATTCTTTTCTTTTTTTATCGTTTACCGTATAGACATTTGTGTAGATGTTATGTTTTAGGAGGTGTTTGGAGGTTTCGATATCTACGATTTTATCCCACGTATGATATGCACTGACTTTCAAGCTTTTAAGATATCCCGTTAAATTTTTACGTTTTTTCTCAAAAAGTGCTGCGGTTTGGAGTTTAGGACATAATTTTTTAATAATTTTCAGGTATTCGTGATTAAAAGATGAAACAATAATTAGATTTTCGATTTTCAAATCAGAAATCATTTTGCAAATTATTTTAGAGGTTTTGATTTTTGAAAAAAACGAGTGTTTTATTTCGAGATTTGCCGGGAAATTATATTTTTTTATAAATTCAAGAGTTTCTTTTAGAGTCGGAATAGAGTTTTTGTGGAGTTTTTTTATCTCTTCAAGTTCTTTTTGAGATAGATGATAAGGATTTTGTTTAATAAACCAAGAGATATTGTCAAGTTTTTTTATTTCTTCAAATGTGAAATTTTCTACGTTATACGATTTTTTGTTCGGAAAAACTTCTTGTGCGTTTGTAGTTCTAATAAGCGAAACATCATGCATGATAATCGGAATTTTATCTTTTGTGAATTGAACGTCACATTCGAACATATCGGCGTGATTTAAAGCTTTTTTGAATGCAAAGATGGTGTTTTCAGGCATTTTGGAGCGATATCCTCTGTGGGCTATGATGATATGTTTTTTGGGGAATTTATCAAAAAAGTTCATTAAATGTCTCCGTTTAAAATTTCCAAAGCTTCCGTATACTCTTCATAAATTTCGTTTTCGTCCCAGCCTAAAAATTCCCCCATAATTTCTGTTGTTTTTTGAAGCATATTTTTTGCTTCTTTTCTGTCGATAAGTGCTATTTGGGTTCTTCTTACTATAAAATCGAGAGGTTTTTTTACCCATTCGTTTTTTAGGGTGTAGAGTAGTTCTTTTTTGGTGATAAAATATTTTTCGCTGATAAAATCCGGTTTTTGAATCGAATTTATAATTTCTATACATTGGTCTCCGTAGAGGCTGAAAAGATGTTTTTCAAGCGGATTGGAAAAATCTATTAATTTTTTTGTTTTTTCATAATTTTCACTTCCGAATACACGGTAGTTGTTTGTCAGGCATTTTTTTAGAGGTTTTTGAAAATCGAAATTTTTCACAATAAAATCGACCGTTTCTTCGGCCATTCTTCTGTATGTAGTCCATTTTCCGCCGGTAATCGTTACAAGATTGCAAGGAAGTTTTTCGATAATATGCTCTCTTGTCAGTTTTGCCGTAGGGGCGTTTGGGTTTTTGTTTACAAGAGGTCTTATTCCGGCAAACGAGCTTAAAATATTCTCTTTTTTTAGGTCGGTATCAAAATATCTATTTACCTGTCTTAGGAGATATTCTATCTCTTCGTCGGTGACTTTCGGATGAATTTCCGTTTTTGCTTCTACGTCCGTGGTACCTACGAGACATTTGTCTTTGTAAGGAAGTATGAAAACGACTCTTCCGTCATCTGTTTTTGGGATTAAAAGTCCGTTATTTGTAGGCAAATATTTTTTCTCTATTACGATATGTATTCCGCGGCTTGGTCTCATAATTTCCTCAATATCTGGGTCGGCTTTTTTTCTTATGAAATCGCTAAAAGGACCTGTGGCGTTTATTACGCATTTTGCTTTAAAAGTAAGGGTTTCTTTTTTGATTTTATCATATGCTTTTATTCCGGTGATTTTTCCGTTTTCAAATATAAATTCTTTAAATTCCGTATGATTTTTCAATTTGGCTCCGAGTTTTTGAGCGCTTTTTAAAAGAGCTATTACCATTCTTGCGTCATTAAATCTGCCGTCATAATATTTTACCGAGCCTTTTAGATTCGCTTTTTTTACGCTTGGGGCTTCTTTTATAGTTTTTTGTGGTGGTAAAAATTTGCTTTTGCCTATAGAATATCTGCCTGAGAGCAGGTCGTAGAGTATGAGCCCCGAATAAATATAAGGAATTTCGAAATATTGATATAAAGGTGTGATTAGGGATAGTTTTCCGCTTAGATGAGGTGCGTTTTTTAGTATCTTGAATCTCTCGAGCAAGCCTTCTTTTACAAGAGCGTATTGGGATTTGTCGAGGTGTTTTACAGCGGCTTCTAAATATCTCACTCCTCCGTGGGCGAGTTTTGTGCTTCTTGAGCTTGTGCCTTCGGCAAAGTCATGTGCTTCAACCAAAAGTACTTTTAATCCTCTAAGAGAGGCGTCAAGGGCTATGCCGCTGCCTGTAGCGCCTCCTCCGATAATAATAACATCATACATTTTAAGCCCCGTTTTTTATAATTATAACTCAAAAATTATTTTTTAATCTCCTTTTCAAGTGCGGGCAGGGCTCTTTTTACGACTATTAGCTGGGCGTTTATGCTTCCTGCGAGCATAAACAGCCACTCTTTGTGCTCAAAAAGCCAGTCGATTATTTTTTCTTTTTTTTCTTTGTCGGTATTTGAAGGTCTTACCATTATTTTTGCGAGGTCCAATTCTTTATTTACAAGATAACTCTGTATTGTTTCACCAAAAAGAAGAGAAAATTTTTTGGTTTCCAAAATATCTTTTATTTTGTCTATTTTTTTTGTGAGTTTTATTAATTTGTCAAAATCAGATTTTTCTATACGTTCGCTCGGAGTCATTTTTTCAAGTTTATCGCACTCTTTTGCTATTTGTAAAAACGTTTTTTCGATTTTTGATTTTACTTTTTCTCCGTAATCTATCATTTTTATAGTTTTGTCATAGGCTTTTTTCAGGTTTTTTTCTATCGATTTTTTAGGAGGTTTTCTTAAACGAATCGGTTTTTTCTTTTTTTCTTTTACGTATTGTTTTATAAAATCTCTAAAAGGCATTTCCACCGCCCCTTCTATTCTCGCGCCGCCTTCGGTGCAGTTATAGGTGGTGATATCTTTTTTTTTGGCAAGTTCGATATCTTTTTCATAAAAATTCCTAAACATATTCCAAACTCTTGTCGTTCTTATAAGTCCGTCTCCTCCGTATGCGGTTACGTATTCGTCGCTATCTTTAAATTTTACTTCGTTTTCTCCTAAAACATGCCCTTTTGCGTGAGAGTTTCCATCCTCCGCATAAGCTAAATCCTGCCCAATAAGAGCTATTTTTTTATAATCCATTTTAACGGCAAGTTCGTATGCCATATTTGCCGCGCTCATTCCCACACCCAAATATCCGTAGTTATGAAGTCCGTAGTAGTGAGTGTATCTAAAAGGTCTCATAACAAGTACTTTTTTGCCGTGAGAGTTTTTAAGTACTCTTTCGTGTTGTAAAGAAGCGTGGAGCATAATGAT
This sequence comes from Caminibacter pacificus, assembly GCF_003752135.1. Lineage (NCBI taxonomy): Bacteria > Pseudomonadati > Campylobacterota > Epsilonproteobacteria > Nautiliales > Nautiliaceae > Caminibacter > Caminibacter pacificus. The sequence goes on along the minus strand of NZ_RJVK01000002.1, from coordinate 483,381 downwards.
ATCTTTTTGGAATTGCGCCGGAGTGTTTTCGAAAAACTTTCCGGTGAGTTCCACTCTCTCAAGTGAAGTTACGAAATCCGGTTTTATACCTTCTCTTGCCAAAATAGGCAGTGAAGCGTCCACGCTTATAATCGTTACGTAATCTTGGATTTTTTTAAGAATAGGGAGTTGTTTTGCAAGTGAAGGGCCGGTTGCGACTATTACGGCGACTTCCGCGTTTTTTTTCTTTTCGATTTGTTTGAAAGCCGGGTTTTTTATCATTTCGGGCAGGTTTTTAATATGATGTTCTATACCGATTAACGTATCAATCGTATCGTTTCCGAAGTTTATTACGGTTTGTTTTATGGCTCTTATTAAAAGTTTGTTTAATTTAACAATATCCTCTGCGAAGAATTTTTCATAATAAGGTGAGTGAATTTGCAATTCGTATGTTTTTGCGAAAAGTTGTACGTCTTTATCGGTGAAGATATCTAATGCTTTTGCGTAAGTTAGTGTTTGCGGGAGTATGAATTTTATTTTGTCGTTTAAGATTTCATTTGAAAAATCGACGATATGAAATGCTATATATAAAATTTCGAGGTTAGGTTCGAAAACAAATACTTTTCTTAAACTCGGATTTGCAAAAAGAAGTTTCGTAAATATTCCGTTTCCAAGTCCGTATAGAAAAAGTACCGGATATCTTTCGAACTTTTTGAACTCTTTTTGTTTTTGTTCTATCTCTTTAAGCGGGTCGGTTTCGTATATCGGGTATTTGTTTTTTAGGTCTATGATATTTAGGTTGATATTGTCATCACCTTGTTGAACGACTTCGAAGTTTTTAGGAGGATTTGCAAAAATCAGCTCGGCTAAATCTTTGTCTTTTTCAAATAATGCGGTTATGTTTTTTTCGAATATTTTTGACATTATAAGCCTTTTTGTTTTTATATCGGCATTTATGATAAAATTATAACCAAATAAAAAAGGATAAAAATTGTCCTTAAAGGATTGAAATGTTTGATTTTTTTAAGAAAAACCAAAAGACTCAAGAGAGTGAAATGGTAAAACCGAAAAAGGATCCTTTTCCGGATTATGACGAAGTAAAAGAGATGACGATTATTGACATAAGAGACCCGGAAGATGTCGAATATTACGGGAGACTGCCAAATTCCATAAACATTCCTTTTGACGAATATTTCGCAAGTAAGCTTATGATGTTAGATAAAAACAAAAAATATGGTATTATGGATTTAAGAGGAATAATTAGCGATTTGGAAGAAGCCGAGAGGTTGGCAAAAGCCGCCGGGCTTGACGCAAAAGCGCTTAGAGGCGGATTTTTTTATTTGACGGAAGTTTTGAATTTTAAACCTATAAAGGAGGATGAATGAAAGTTTACGGAATTAAAACTTGCGGTAGCGTAAAGAAAGCTCTTAAATTTTTTAAAGATAACTCAATAGAATTTGAATTTCATGATTTTAAAAAAGAGCCCGTAGGATGTGATAAGATAGAAGAGTGGCTTAAAAAGGTGGATATAGATACGCTATTTAACAATAGAGGTACTAAATACAGACAATTAAAATTAAAAGAATTAAACCTTGATGACGAAGGTAAAAAAGAGTGGCTTTGTCGTGAAAATCTGCTTATCAAAAGACCTGTAATAGAGCTTGATGACGGAAATGTGATAGTAGGATTTGATGAGGAGAAATATAAGGAAATATTCGGATGAATATAGAGGTTTTGTCTTTAAGCGTAGGGATTGGAGCTGCGATAGGATATATTACGAATTATGTTGCCATAAAGCTTCTTTTTAAGCCTTATAAGCCGGTTAAACTCGGGAAAATAACGATTTTTCCTCAAGGTGTGATTCCAAGAGAAAAAAGAACGTTAGCTAAAAAAGTAGGAGAAATAGTAAAGGATTATATTTTAAGCAAAGAGGAAATTAAAAAGATTGTAACTTCCGATGAGGTAAAAGGTGAAATCGAGAGATTTTTGGATAAAAAGTTGGATGAATTTTTATCAAAAGATATTACCGATTTGATTCCGAAAGAGGAGTTTGCGAAAAATTTATCCGAATTTGTCGATAACCTTATTCAAACTAAATTTCCGATGTTTGCGTCTTTTATAAGCAAAGAGCAAATAGAAAGACTCTTTAGCGAGCTTAATTTAGGGATAAAACTTAATAAATTTGCAAGTAAAGAGAGAGTAAAAGAGAAACTGCTTATTGAAATTGAAAAATTTTTGGAAAACGAGCTTCCGGAAATTTTATTAAAAGCTCAAATAGATAAAATCGTAGAAGAAAAAGTCGCTTCTTTTGATGAAAAGAGACTTGAAGATATGCTTTTTGTACTCATGAAGAAACATTTCGGTTTTATAAACTTCGCAGGTGCGGTTCTTGGAGGAATTATAGGCCTTATTCAATATTTTTTCGTAATAAGGCTTTGATTTTTTTCTTTTACATTGATTTTAGGTGTCAGAGATAATTATCTTAGATAAAAAGAAAAAAGGAAAAAGAAGATTATTGAAGAGTTAGTGAAAGCATTTTTTTCACGTAATCTTCCGGCATTTGATGGAAGTATAGGTATTTGTAAACTTTGTCTTCTTTTCCTGCAAGTTTTTTCTCGATAATTTCAAGATACTCTTCTTTTGTAGGGATTCTACCAAGAAGAGCAGTTACCGCTGCAAGTTCCGCACTTCCAAGGTAAACTTTCGCACCTTTACCCATTCTGTTATCAAAGTTTCTTGTAGAAGTTGAGAATACGTTTGCATAGTCCGCAACTCTTGCTTGGTTACCCATACAAAGCGAACATCCAGGAATCTCGATTCTCGCACCCGCTTGACCGAAGATTGCATAGTATCCTTCTTCTGTTAGTTGTTCTTTATCCATTTTTGTAGGAGGTGCAATCCATAGTCTTACAGGCACTTGTCCTTCACCTTTTAGAATCTCACCAGCCGCTCTATAGTGACCGATGTTTGTCATACAGCTTCCAAGGAACACTTCGTCAATTTTATGAGGTCTGTTAGGGTCTGCTAATACTTCGCTGATTGTCGCAACGTCATCAGGGTCGTTAGGACACGCAACGATAGGCTCTGTAATTTCGTTTAGGTCGATTTCGATAACCGCAGCGTATTCTGCGTTTTCGTCTCTTCTTAGAAGTTTAGGATTGTCGAGCCATTCTTTCATTTTGTCGATTCTTCTTTGAATAGTTCTTTTATCTTCATATCCCGCTTCAATCATTGCTTCAAGCATTTTGATGTTTGATTTTAGATATTCCGCAACTTGCTCTTCGCTAACATCAACAGTACATGCCGCCGCACTTCTCTCAGCAGATGCGTCTGCAAGTTCGAATGCTTGTTCTACAGTAAGGTTTCTAATAATATCACCTTCAATTTCAAGGATTCTTCCGTTGAAGATGTTCTTTTTATTTTTCTTTTCAACTGTAAGTAGTCCTTGTTTGATTGCAAAATAAGGAATTGCATTAACAAGGTCTCTTAGAGTGATTCCAGGTTGAAGCTCACCTTTGAATCTTACAAGTACGCTTTCAGGTACGTTTAGTGGCATACTTCCCGTAACTGCCGCAAATGCTACAAGTCCTGAACCAGCCGGGAACGAAATACCGATAGGGAATCTTGTATGACTATCTCCACCAGTTCCTAAAGTATCAGGTAAAATCATTCTGTTTAGCCAAGAGTGGATAACACCATCTCCAGGTCTTAGCGCTACACCGCCTCTACTTGTAATAAACGCAGGTAATGTGTGATGTAGCTCGATATCAGCAGGTTTCGGATATGCAGCCGTATGACAGAAACTTTGCATTACAAGGTCCGCGTTGAATCCGAGAGCCGCAAGTTCTTTAATCTCGTCTCTTGTCATCGCACCCGTAGTATCTTGGCTACCTACCGTAGCAACAGTCGGCTCGACGTACATACCAGGTCTTACACCTTCCATTCCGCACGCTTTACCGATAATTTTTTGAGCGAGCGTATATCCTACGCCTTCTTTGTCAGCCGGTTGTTCAGGTCTGATGAAGATATCAGTTTCAGGTTCCATTTTTAGGGATTCTCTTGCTTTTTTAGTTAAGTTTTTACCGATGATTAAAGGAACCCTACCGCCTGCTTGTACTTCATCAGGAAGAGTATTTGGTTTTAGTTCGAATTCGCTTACAACTTCGCCGTTTTTAAGGATTTTACCTTCATAAGGTCTGATTTCGATGATATCTCCCGTTTCAAGTTTGTCTACCGGTGCTTGAATAGGAAGTGCTCCCGCGTCTTCAAGAGTATTGAAGAAAATAGGTGCGATAACGCCACCGATAACGATTCCGCCTCTTTTTTTGTTAGGAACGTAAGGGATTTCTTCTCCGATATGCCAAATTACAGAGTTTGCCGCAGATTTTCTCGAACTTCCCGTACCTACAACGTCACCTACGAACGCTACAGGATGACCTGTTTTTTTAAGCTCTTCGATAGTTTCAAGAGCGTTCGGCATTTTTGCTTTTAGCATACTTAATGCATGTAGAGGAATATCGCTTCTTGTAAACGCTTCGCTTGCCGGTGAAAGGTCGTCAGTGTTTGTTTCACCAGGTACTTTGAATACTACCGCTTTAATGCTTTCAGGAAGTTTAGGTTTTGTTGTGAACCACTCGGCATTCGCCCAGCTTTCAAGTACTTCTTGAGCGTATTTGTTTCCTGCTTTTGCCAAATCTTCTACATCATGGAATGCATCATATACAAGTAGGATGTTTTTAAGTTGATTTGCCGCTTCTTGTGCGATTTCTTCGTCTTTGTGGCTTAGTGCGTCGATTAGAGGTTTTACGTTGTACCCTCCAAGCATAGTACCTAAGATTTGTACCGCTCTTTTAGGAGAAATGGCAGGTGAGCTTGTTTTTCCTTGAACGATGTCGTTTAAAAATGCAGCTTTTACGTATGCCGCTTCGTCAACACCAGGGTTAATATGATTTAAGAAAAGGTCCATTAAATATTCTTCTTCAGGAATAGGAACCATTTTTAGAAGTTCTACAAGTTCCGCCGCTTGTTTTGCTGTTAGAGGTAGCGGAGGAATTCCAAGTTTCGCTCTTTCTTCAGTATGTTTTTTATACTCTTCAATAAAGCTCATGTGCTTCCTTTTAGTTGGATTTTATGAAATTGTAAAATAAATTTTTACGAATTGTTACATTTTGAAATTTTATATCTCAAAGCGTGTATAAAAAAGTAACATTTTAAAATCATTTTAGTATCAACAATTTTGGTATAATTTTAGTTAAAAAGGCTAAAAGTGGATTTTAGAAAAATTGCAAGGGAAGTTCTTGATATCGAAGCCGACGCTTTATTAAAAGCTGACGTTAGCGGAATCGAAAAAGCTGTGGAGATAGCTTATAACACCAAAGGCAAATTAATAGTAACGGGTGTAGGAAAATCCGGGCTTATCGGAAGTAAAATAGCCGCAACGCTCGCAAGTACGGGAACTCCGAGCTTTTTTATACATCCCACAGAAGCGCTTCACGGGGATTTGGGGATGATAACAAAAGACGACAGCGTGCTTGCTATCAGTTATAGCGGTGAGAGTGAAGAGCTTATAAAGATTTTGCCTCATATTAAGAGATTCGAAGTGCCTTTGATAGCGATGACTGGGCGTATGGATTCCACTCTTGCGAGATATGCGGATGTGGTATTGAATATTCATGTAGATAAAGAGGCGTGTCCACTAAACGTGGCGCCTACGAGTTCTACCACTTTAACCCTTGCAATGGGAGACGCTTTAGCCGTTTGTCTTATGAAAAAAAGAAATTTTACAAAAGAAGATTTCGCATCTTTTCATCCGGGCGGTTCTCTTGGTAAAAAACTTTTCGTAAAAGTTAAAGATTTGATGAAAGAAGAGTTTCCGGTTGTGGATGAGGATGTGAGTTTGAAAGATGCGATTATAAAAATGACCGAAGGTAAACTCGGACACGTATTGTTTTTGGATAACGGAAAAGTAAAAGCGATTCTTAGTGACGGGGATTTAAGAAGAGCTATGATGAGCGAAAATTTCGATTTGAATAAAAAAGCGATAGAGTTTGCGACTCTTAATCCGAAAACGATAAATAAAGAGATGCTCGCAAGTGACGCACTTGCGTTTATGGAAGACAATAAAATTCAGTTTTTGCCTGTGATTGATAATAACGGAAACGTTGTGGGTGTTATTCATATTCATCATTTGGTAGAAGCGGGTATAAAATAAATTGAAAGGATAAAAAGTTGAGGTTAAATAAATTTATAAGTCATCACACTACGTATTCAAGAAGAGAAGCTGATAGACTTATATTCGAAGGAAAAGTAAAAGTAAACGGAAAAATAGTTACTAATCCCGCATACGACGTGCAAACGGGAGATAAAGTAGCCGTAAACGGAAGACCCGTTAAAAAAAGCACCAAATATACTTGTATCGTTTATAACAAACCAAGAGGGGAGCTTGTTACGAAAAAAGACCCTAAAGGCAGAAAAACCATTTATGATTCGCTGCCGAAAAAATATAAACATTTCATACCTGTTGGAAGGCTCGATTTTGCGAGTGAGGGGCTTTTGATTTTGACCGACTCGCCAAAAGTTGCCGATGCGTTGATGAATTCGGATTTGCCGCGTGTTTATAAGCTTAGAATAAAAGGAGATATCACTCCTGAAATGGAAGCGGCAATGCAAGAGGGGGTTGAAGTCGGAAGCGAAGGCGCTCATGAAAAAAATACACAAGAAAAAATTAAGCTAAAGCCGTTTTTGAATTATCAGATTATAAAAAATTCACCAAAATATTCGACTATAAAAGTTGCTATAGGTGAGGGTAAAAATAGAGAGCTTAGAAGGTTTTTCGCACATTTCGGAAGAGACGTTTTGGATTTGAAAAGACTCTCTTACGGATGGGTTAGTTTAAATGCTCTACCTACCGGAAAAACGAGATATTTCGACAAAAGAGAATATAAACTTCTAAAAGAATTTTTACAAAAGGAGAAAAATGACAAAGCTTAGATACAAAACGAATTATAAATCGGAAGTTATAGACATTACCAACGATATTAAAGAAGCTGTGATAAAAAGCGGAGTAAAAAACGGAATGGCGGTGGTTTTTTGTCCTCATTCGACGGCAAGCGTTATAATTTTCGAAAAAAGCGATACTACTTTAAAAAGAGATTTGTTAAAAACTTTATCTGAGATTGTACCTGATAAGGAGTATCATCACTCAAACGCAAAAGCTCACTTAAAAGCTGCGTTTTTAAGAAGCAATCTCTCTTTAATCGTTGATAACGGTTCTGTAGTTTTAGGAGAGTGGCAAGGAATTTATTTGGTTGAGTTCGACGGACCAAGAGATAGAGATGTTTTGGTGAAGGTTGTTAATGGTTAGTCCTTTGATAATCGTTATTGCGCTTTTGTTTATCGCATTAAGTTTTAACATCCCTTTTGCAAGACTTAAAATTCCTCCGATTATCGGATATATATTTACCGGGATTATCATTTCCAATATTTTTAGTCTTGATAAGCATACTATCGAAGTAGTAGCTGAGCTTGGTATAGTGTTTTTGATGTTTATGATCGGGCTTGAGTTTTCTCCTGAGAAACTCAAATCGATGAAAAAAGAGGTTTTCGGGTTCGGTTTTGCCGAAATGACAATAGTTAGCGGAATTTTCGGACTTGTTTTTTATTGGTTTTTTAATATCGATATAAGAATCGCTCTTATTATAGGTTCTGCTATTGCGCTAAGTTCAACGGCGATAGTACTAAAACTATTAAACGAAAGCAGAGAAATCTCAAAGCCTTACGGAAGAATCGCTCTTGGGATTTTGCTTTTTCAAGATATTGCGGTTATTCCTATATTAATTGCGATTTCGATTATCGTAAATAAAGATGCCGATTTAACCCAGCTTATTTTAAAAACATTAGGAGGCTTTGCGGCACTTGGTGTTTTTATTTATATTTACGGGAAGTTTATAGCGCCTTTTGTAATTTCTCACGCTACAAAAACGAAATCGGATGAAATTTTTATGGCTACCGTTCTTTTAGTGGTGCTTGTGGCTGCTGAAATCGCACACTTTTTCGGGCTTAGTTATTCTCTTGGAGCGTTTCTTGCGGGTATGATTTTAAGTGAGACGAAATATAAATACCAAATCGAAGCCGACCTGGTACCTTTTAGAGATTTATTATTAGGTATCTTTTTCGTATCTGTCGGGCTTATGGTGAATATTAATTTCGTAATTCACAATATTTTTTCTATTCTTTTGATGACGGTAGCGTTTATGCTCTCGAAAGCCGGGATTATATATTTGATGCTTAAATTTTTCGTAAAACATAATCGTATAGCTATTAAAACTGCGTTTATTCTTTCGCAAATCGGGGAATTTGCGTTTGTTATTTTCGCGCTGCTCGGAAAATATAATTTGGTTGAGAGCGATTTGTTACAAAAACTTGTAGTTGTTGTAGTTATTTCTATGATTTTGACTCCGTTTATTTTGAGATATATTTATAAAATCGCAGATATTTTTGACAAAGAAGTTCAAAATTTCGAAGAGTTCGAATTAAAACCTGCCGAAGTTGCGGGGCATATTATATTGATCGGTTATGACAAAATAGGTCAAAGAGTAGCGAGAAAACTAACTCGTGCCGGGATTCCTTATGTAGCGATAGATAAACAAATCGAGCTTGTAAAACAGGGACTTAAAAACGGAGATAATGTTATTTTCGGTAACGCTGCGAATAAAAGAGTTCTTGAGAGTCTTAATGTTAAGGATGCGAGTGCTGTTATAATTACGACTTTAAATGAAGAACATACTCATTTGATAACCGAGAATATTTTGGCGATTAACCCGAATTTGAACGTAATAGTTTTAACCGATGACGAGATAGAAAAAGAGTTTTATAAAAATCATAATGTTTATGTTGTGGATAAAAGTAAAGAATTAGCGGAAAAACTAATAAGCTTAGCACTGAGATGTGAACTGAGAAAGGAGAAAGGATGATAAAAAAAGCACTATTTCCGGCTGCCGGTTACGGGACAAGATTCTTGCCCGCTACTAAGTCAGTACCAAAAGAGATGTTGCCTGTGGTAAATAAACCTTTGATTCATTACGGTATAAAAGAGTGTATGAACGCCGGAATTTTTGAAATAGGATTTGTGACAGGAAGAAGCAAAAGAGCGATTGAAGATTATTTGGATCATAATCCGGAGCTTGAAAATCAGATTGAAGGCTCTTCAAAAGAGGGATTATTGCAAGAAGTAAACGAAATGATAGAAAAATGTACTTTTACTTATGTAAGACAAAGAAAAATGTTAGGACTCGGACATGCGGTATTAACGGGAGAGCCGCTTATCGGCAACAATCCTTTTGCGGTAGTGCTTGCCGATGATTTGTGCGAGGGTGACGTATTATCACAAATGGTGAAACTATATAATAAATTCAAATGTACAATCGTGGCTCTTGAAGAAGTTCCGAAAGAAGAAGTTAACAAATACGGAATCGTAGCCGGAAAGGAGATTGAAGAGGGGATATTGATGATAGAAGATATGGTTGAAAAACCTGATATCGACAAAGCCCCGAGTAATTTGGCTATTATAGGAAGATATATTTTAACTCCGGATATTTTTGACTTATTAAGAGAAACAAAACCCGGAAAAGGCGGTGAAATTCAGCTAACCGACGCACTTTTAAGACAAGCAAAAGAGGGAATGGTAATAGGTTATAAATTTAAAGGTAGAAGATTTGATTGCGGTAGTGTAAGAGGATTTATTGAAGCTACTAACTATTTTTATGAAAAAGATTTTGGGGGTAATTGATGTGCGGGATCGTAGGATGTATAGGGATTGAAAACGTTGTTGATTATTTGATTGAGGGATTAAAAGAGCTCGAATATAGAGGATATGATAGTGCGGGGATTGCAGTACTTGATAACGGAGAGTTAAAAACTATAAAAGCCGTAGGTAAAATTAAAAACTTAGAAGATAAAATTTCCAAAGTAAAACTTAATAAGCCGAGTGTCGGAATAGCTCATACAAGATGGGCGACTCACGGCAAACCTACGGAAATAAACGCTCACCCGCATAGAGGAGAATTTTCGGCTGTAGTACATAACGGGATTATTGAAAACTATCAGGAAATTAAGAAGTTTTTGCAAAAAGAAGGTGTAAACTTTTTGTCTCAAACCGATACCGAAGTGATTGTTAAACTTTTTGAATATTATTATAACGGCGATGAGGTGGAAGCTTTTCAAAAAACTTTAGAAAAGCTCGACGGGGCTTATGCGATTCTTTTGATTAGCGAAAAATTTCCTAAGAAAATTCTTTTTGCAAAAAAAGGTTCTCCTTTAATCGTTGCAAAAAACGAGAATAAAATTTATTTCGCTTCGTCGGACGCTCCTTTGATAGGTCATGCTACTACTGCTCATTATTTGGAAGATGACGAGTGGGGTTGGGTGGATGAAGAGATTCATATTTTTAAAGGACATGAAAAATTATCCCCTCGTTTTAAAGATTTGCCTAATAATAAAGAGTCCGCTAAAAAAAGCGGATTTAGATTTTATATGGAAAAAGAGATATACGAACAATATGACGTATTAAAAGAGAATACTTTAGGAAGAAATACGGAATACGGAATTCATTTTGAAGAACTTGATAGGGAATTTTTCGAAGGAATTAATAATATTATAATTTCCGCTTGCGGTACGAGTTATCATGCCGGGCTTGTAGGAAAATATCTGCTTGAGAGAGATGCTAAAATAAGAACGAACGTAGAAGTTGCGAGCGAGCTTAGATATCGTGAGCCGCTTTTGACAAAAGACACTCTTTTTGTAGTTATTTCTCAAAGCGGTGAGACGGCGGATACTCTTGAAACTCTTAAAATGGCTAAAAAAGCCGGATTAAAAACTCTTGCGCTTTGTAATGTCGATAACTCTTCTATAGTTAGAGAAGCGGATAGAACGATATTGCTTAGAGCCGGAATAGAAAAAGGTGTGGCTTCGACAAAAGCTTTTGCAACTCAAGTGATGACATTGTGGATGCTTAGTAACTATCTTGCTAAGAAAAACGAATATCATATCATCAATGAAGCGATCGAAGTTACTAAAGTAGATGCCACATTGCATGAAAAAATCAAAAGATTATCAAAAAGATATCTTCACGGACACGGATTTTTCTATATCGGACGTGATATATTTTTCCCGCTTGCGCTTGAGGGAGCTTTGAAACTAAAAGAGATAAGCTATATTCATGCCGAAGGATATCCGGCAGGTGAGATGAAACACGGACCTATCGCTCTTGCGGACCCTGATTTGTATGTTGTTGCGCTTCTTAGTAAAAATATTCTTTTTGAGAAGACGAAATCAAATATCGAAGAGCTCGTAGCAAGAGATGCGACGGTGCTTACGATTTCGAGCGAATATATCGAAATGACGGACGATTTCGTAAAAATAAACGATACCTCTCATCCTATGGTGGAATTTTTTGAAATGATGGTTGTAACACAGCTACTTGCTATGGAAGTTGCTATTAGAATGGGTAATGATGTCGATATGCCAAGAAACTTGGCTAAATCCGTAACCGTTGAATAGGATAATTTTGGTATAATTTAGAAAAAAAGGACGGCGATGTTTGAAAAACTTGTAGAAAGTATCGATAAATACAAGAAACCTTTGGCTTTTGGTATTGCAAGAGTGGATTTAGGACAACTGAATCATGACAAAGTGCTTCAAGCTACGTATCCGGTTATTAATTGGAACGAAAACTTCGGAAGCGCTGCTGTTTTTATAAGAAGTTTGATTGAAACCGGTGTTGAGGTTGATTTTGAGGATAGCGAATTTGTGGCACCGGTTACGAAAGAATTCGTAGATACGGCGCTAAACTACTTCGGAGAAGAGCTTGTTGCCGAGGCAGTGGGAGATAAACATAAAAATATTCAAGTTTTAAAAGTTTTAAAAGATATTTTTGACGAAGAAGAGTATGATAATTATAGAATTTGTTTTATTTTTGAAGATACGAATCCGAAAAGCGTTGAGAGTGTTTATTTGAAATTATACGCTCTATCTCAAAGAAAAGTTCCACTAAGAAGTATCAATCTAAACGGGGCTTTCGGAGTTCTTCATAATTGTGCTTGGGTCGGAAACGTTCCGATTGAGCTTGATTATCTAAGAGCGAACGAAATCGAGCTAAAACTAAAAGACGCTTATCCTGAAGTTGAATACGTTGATAAATTCCCAAGATTCCTATCTCATGTAATTCCTGATGATAATATCAGAATTCTTGACAGCTCAAAAGTTAGATTCGGAGCTCAACTTGCACCTGGAACTACCGTAATGCCAGGAGCGAGCTATATTAACTTCAACGCAGGTACCGAAGGTCCTGTAATGGTTGAGGGTAGAATTTCTTCAAGTGCGGTTGTAAAAGAAGGTGCCGATGTAGGTGGAGGAGCTTCTATTTTAGGTGTGCTTAGCGGTACGAACGGAAATCCTATTACTATCGGAAGAAATACTTTACTCGGTGCGAATAGTGTAACTGGAATCCCTCTTGGAGACGGATGTATTGTAGATGCCGGAATTGCGGTACTTGAAGGTACTAAAATTTGGATTAGCGAAGACGAATTCGAAAAAATCAAAGAAGTTAATCCTGAGTGGAATGCGGAATACAAAGAGTATTTCAAAGGCTTGGAACTTGCAGGACTTAACGGAATCCATTACAGATTCGACACTACAAAAGGCAAAATGGTTGCGTTTAGAAGTAGAAGAGAAGTGAAGCTAAACGAGGAGCTTCACTAATTTCCTTGTTTTAAGGAAAAAACAATCAAGTGAATTGTGAAAAAATTTGATATAATTTCAAACTCAAAAAATTGTAAAGGACATTATGATGGCAAGAAAATGTGAAATCTGTGGTAAAGGTCCTCAATTTGGTAACAGAGTGAGCCACTCAAACAGAAAAACAAGACATAAATTCAACCCTAACATTCAACAAGTAAGAATTGAAATTAACGGGGTAAGAAGAAGAATCAAAATCTGTACAAGCTGTCTAAAAAGCTTGAAAAAATCTGTATAAGCTCCCCCTTTTTTTCGGGGTTTATATGAAAAAAAACAAACTTCAAAAATTCTTTGAAAAATTAGCCGATTTACTACACTGGGAAAAATCCTCAAAACCCGAAGTCGATTTATCACCTGAAATTTGGTCGGAACTCAAACCTTTCAGAACACCTATAATTTTAACTATTTTAATTGAACTTTTCGGTACGCTCGGATATATATGGATTGATCATTTTTCTTTGCTTGATGCCATTTATCAAACGGGTATTACTTTTACAACCGTAGGATTTGGTGAGATAGCTCCGATATCTCCTCTTGGAAGATTGTTTACTATATTTTTGATTATTGCCGGATTCGCAGTTTTTTCTTATGCGGTAGGGGTATTGGTTGATGTTATTAATAAGGGGCGTTTGATTGCGCTTTTGAAGGAGAAAAGAATGCTTTATAAAATAGCGAGATTAAAAAGTCATATGGTTATTTGTTATCACAACGAATACACTATCGACGTAACAAAAGAGCTTAGAGCGGCTCATATTCCGTTTGTAGTAATAGACAATAGAGACGATATGGAAGAGATTGCGAAAAAATATAAATATCCTTATTTCGTAAAAGGTGACCCTCATACGACTCTTTCACTTAAAAAAGCGCATTTAAGCAGTGCAAAAGGCGTAATCACCCTATCAAACAATACCCCTGATAATATTGCCGTTGTGAGTAGTGTAAGACTTTACGAAAAAGATATCAAAAGACATCCTTATTATATTTTATCGGTAGCTCAAAGCGATGAGGATATCGAAAAATTAAAAAGACTCGGAGCAAACGAAGTTCTCTCACCTACAAAACTTATTGCAAAACGTATGACGGCCGTAACGGTTGACCCGGATGTTAAGAATATTTTGGAAGAGTTCGTATATTCTCTTGATACGCCTCTTGATTTAGAAGAGATTACGGTTAGTAAAAAGTCGTGGATTGCTTATAAGAAGTTAAAAGAGGCTCATTTAAGAGAGCTTTTTAACGTAACTGTTGTTGGTATTAAAGAAGAGGGCGGCAAATTCATACCTATCCCAAAAGGTGATGACGTAATTAAACCCGGAGACGTTTTGCTTGTTATCGGTACTGCAAAAGATATGAAAAAAGCCAGAAAAATTATAAGAAGCACTAAAAAACCAAAAGAACTCGATTTTATTTAAAAGGAAGTGAGATGAAGTTTAGAATAACGCCGATTGACGGAGGAGTTTGCGCTGTTGATGGAATATACGCGAGCGGAGTAAATGCCGGATTTAAACAAGACGGATATGATTTGGGATTTATAAGAAGCGATAAAGAGCTTGATGTGGCGTATCTTTTTACGACGAATAAATTCCAAGCGGCTCCTATAAAATACGTATTAAATAGAGGCATTAAAACTACGAATTTCATACTTGCCAATTCAAAAAACGCAAACGCTATGACAGGAGATGAGGGAATAAAAGATATCGAAGAGATACTTGAATTTTTATCTCAAAAAATTTCGATTAAAAACCCTATAATGAGTTCTACCGGAGTTATCGGAGTTAGACTTGATAAAGAGAAAATAAAAAAAGGAATCGAAAAATTCGATTTTAACGAAAAAAATTCAAACAAATTTGCAAAAGCGATTATGACTACGGATAGTTTTGAAAAAGAGATAGCTTTTGAGGTTGAGGGGGATTTCGGGAAGTTCAGAATCGGCGGTGTAGCAAAGGGTGCGGGGATGATAAATCCCGCTATGGCTACAATGCTTTGTTTTATAACTACAGATGCGAATATTCCTCAAAATGAAATGCAAGAGATTTTAAAAGAAGTAAATGAAGTAACTTTTAACGCTATAAGCGTTGATGGTGATACTTCGACAAACGACAGCGTGTTTTTGATGACTACAAGAGACGGCGGATATGAAAGAGAAGCGTTTAAAGAAGCGCTAAAACAAGTAATGCAAAAATTGGCTCTTGATATCGTAAAAGACGGAGAGGGAGCGACAAAAGCGGTTGCGTTTGTAGTTACGGGAGCAAAATCAAAAGAAGAAGCCAAAATCGTTGCTAAAAACCTTACGACTTCACTTCTTGTAAAAACTGCGCTTTTCGGAGAAGATCCTAATTGGGGAAGAATAGCTTCGACTGTGGGTGCAAGTAATGTCGAGTGCGATGAAAAAAGATTAAAAATCGCTTTTGAAAATATCGTAGTGTACGATAGAGGAAATATAATCTTCGATGAAGAAACCGAAAGAAAAGCTCATGAAATTATGAAAAGAAGAGAATTCAAAATATACGTTGACCTTGGAATCGGGGAGGGAGCATTTACGGGATACGGATGTGATTTGAGCTATGATTATGTAAAAATCAACGCGGAATACAGAACATGAGATTTTTTTATTTTTTTCTTTTTCTTTTTATTTTGGGTTGTGGAGGGTCAGAGACCGAAAGCAAAACTTCTCCTTTGATTTTGGAAAAATTTAGTTTTTTATCACAAAAGGCCAAACTTCAAGCTCCGAGTTCAGAATATAATTATGTTCTTGATAAAAATTTTGCTAATGACTATTTTTATTTGTCGGAAAACAGATATATGACATTTGATATTTCCGAAGATAGTTTGGATTCTAAAAGAAGCGAGCTTAGATTTTATAACGAATGGAATGTAAGTGATGATAAAAGTAGATATCTTTATATGAGACTAAAAATTATTAAATTTAACAAAAGAGAGTTTACTTTTATGCAAATACATGATAATTCCTTGCCTCTTGTAAGAGTGGTTTGGTATGATGATTATAAGAATGAAAAAAATCATATTTGGGCATTTGTTCGCGATGAAAACGGAGATGCTACGGGGTATGATTTGGGAGCATTGAGTAGTGATTTTTTTGATGTCAATATGAGTGTGAAGAGCGGATTTTTAAGTATTGAAGTAAACGGAATTAAAAAAATAGATAATTTTGATGTGAGTTATTGGCAAAATTTGAGTTATTTTAAGGCAGGAGTATATTTGCAAGATATCGGTAGAGCGGTTATTTTTGTAGATTTATTAAAAATTGAGGACTAAATACTTGCATAGGAAAAATTTTTTGGTATAATTCTATTCACATTCCGGCGTAGCTCAGTCGGTAGAGCAGACGGCTGTTAACCGTCGGGTCAGAGGTTCGAGTCCTCTCGCCGGAGCCATTTAAAGCCTCAGTAAATACTCTCTGACACCTTCTTGGTAAACAATCACATAAAATTTATTGTTTGATTATGAGTTATTTTTTGTGTTTTTATATTTAAGGAACTTTTTAGATTTATGAAAATGAAAAAAGGGAGAAAGGATGAAAAAGGGGGTTGGTTCAAAATAATTATAAAAGATAAAAGTTAACGGAGAGTAAATAAGATAAAAAATATCTGAAAAAGTTTTGTTAAATTTTTTATAAAAAATCTTGAAAAAGAAAAACTCTTTTGATAAAATTCCAGCGCTTGCCGGCGTAGCTCAGTTGGCTAGAGCAGCTGATTTGTAATCAGCAGGTCGGGGGTTCGAGTCCCTTCGCCGGCTCCACTACAAAATACTCAAATACTTCTCAATCCCGTCAGGTGCAAGAGTTAAAGAATCTTCAAAATTTAAAGCCGCTAAAATATTCGCAGCAGTTGAGATACCTCCGGTTATACCGAAATTAGGAAGTTTTTTCATAAAATCTATAGCTTCGTCGTCATCTACTAAAAATACGTCGTCAATTAAACTTAAATCAAGCGTTTTAGGAATAAATCCTGCACCTATACCTTGAATTTTGTGAGGTTTAACGGGAAGGTTTTTATTTTTTAGTTTGTTGTATATTACGGGTGAATTTTTTGATTCTACCGCAACTATTTTAACTCCCAAAGGTTTTAAAATTTTGGCTATTCCGCTAAGACTGCCGCCACTTCCTACCGCACATACGAAATGTTTCGGAAGTGACGTTTGGTTGATGATTTCAAGAGCGGTGATTTCTTGAGAAGCCGGGTTTAGAGGGTTTTGGAACTGATTTGCAAGGTAGGCGTTTTTTTGTTGTGCGTAATTTTCGGCTTGAATGATTGCGTCTTTCATATCTCCTTTTGTCAAAATTAGATTAGCTCCGTATGCTTTTAGAAGTTTTTGTCTCTCTTTTGAGTAGCTCTCAGGCATAAAAATAGAGGCTTTTAGTTTGAATTTTTTTGCATAAAAGGCAAGAGCGATTCCCGTATTTCCACTTGTTGCTTCGACTATTTCATCGTAACCTTTAAAAAATGCTTCTTTACACATAAAAATTGCCGGTCTGTCTTTTATCGAGCCTGCCGGGTTTTTGTATTCGAGCTTTACTTTTACGTTTTTAAACTGAAAAATCGGGGTATTAAACATTTTTGACTCCTTTTATAAAAAGCGCGCCAATTGCCGAAGATATTACGCTTATTACGAAAAATAAAAACGCAGAGACCACTCCGATTGTCGCGTTTAGATGAAGCATATCAAGCCCGTATAAAAACGTAAGCTCTCTAAGTCCTACACCTCCGACAGATATCGGAATAACGCTTATAATTGAAGAGATAAAAAACAAAACGATAAAATCGATAAGGTGAGAGTGGATGTTTAGCGCGAAAAGTATGAATAAAAATGCCAAAGCTTGGAGGGATTGTATGACAATAGATAAAAAGAGATTTTTCAAAAAGCTTTTTGTAAATTCTACAAAAAAATATTTATGCAAAAAGTACAAAATAAAAGGCGAAACAATCAATAAAATTGCTGAAAAAATAACGAATTGTTTAAAACTTGATAAAAAAATAAGCGCTGAAATGAGTATGAAAATCGCAAAAAGTCCTGAGATTCTATCGATTAAGAGTGCTTTGATTATTTTTTTATATCCTTGAGAGTAGGATTTTTCGAATTTATACGCTTTATATGCATCTCCGCCTATGCCTCCGGGAAGCAGCGTGTTATAAAACATACCGACGTAATAGAGCATTAATTGTTTTTTAAAAGTGGGAGTTACTTTGATGTTTTTTAGGTATGTATGGACTCTGAGAGCCGAGATTATTTGAGAGAGATTAAAAGATAAAAACGCCAAAAAAAGATAAAAAGGAGAGGTGATTTTGATGTTTTTTAGCTCTTGAATATTTATTTTTTGAAAAATAATAATAAACGCGATAAGAATAAAAGCCGCTTTTATGAAGGGTTTAAGTTTTTTCAAAATTTAGCTCTCCACCCTCATTTGAGAATCTTTTGTTACGATTTCTTTTATTACGTAAGGTTTTTTGCCTTGGCTTTCATAATAAGTTCTTATCATAATTTCAGCCAAAAATCCTGTTGTAATCAATTGAATACCGCCTAATATTAGCATCGTTCCAAGTGTCAAAAGAGGTCTTCCGCCTATGCTTTGGCCGAAAAGTTTTAAAATCAAAAGATAAAAATCTATCAAAACTCCCAAACTAAACATAATAAATCCGACAGTTCCGAAGAAATGCATAGGTTTTTGACCGAATCTTTGCATAAATACGAGATACATCAAATCGCTTATAACTTTAAACGTTCTGTTAAATCCGTATTTGCTTTTTCCAAACTTTCTTTCGTGATGTTTTACCGGAACTTCTGTGATTTTAGCTCCGTACATTTCGGCAAGAATCGGTATGAATCTGTGAAGTTCGCCGTAAAGTTGTAAGTTTTTAGCTACGTCTTTTTTGAAAACTTTTAGAGTACATCCGTAATCCGTAATATGCACTCCCGTAACTTTTCTGATTATTTTATTTGCTATTTTGCTTAAGAATTTTCTAAAAGGTTCGTCTTTTCTTTTTGCTCTTATTCCCGCAACTACGTCATAACCTTCGTTTAGTTTTTCTATCATCATAGGTATGTCGCTCGGGTCGTTTTGCAAGTCTCCGTCAATCGTTACGATAATATCACCGCTTGCTACTTCTATTCCGGCCGCCATTGCGGAAGTTTGCCCGTAATTTCTGTTTAAAATAACGAGTTTGGTTTTGTCGTTCATATGTTTTTTTATCTCTTCTACGGTATTGTCGGTACTTCCGTCATCTACCAAAATGAGTTCGTAATCGAAATCTTTTAGGGCTTTGTCTACCTCTTCGATTAAATATTTTATGTTGTCTTCTTCATTCATAAGCGGTACAACTACCGAAAGTTTCATTTAACGCCTTTTTGATAAAATTATACCAACTTATTAAAGGAGATGAAAAAATTGAAAATATTTAAGTGGTTTATCGCTTTTTTTTATGCTTTTTTGGTGTTTGTGGTTTGGTGGCTAGGATTTTTGAGATATAGCGGAAACTTTTATGAAGTGGCACCCGGAGTTTATCGTTCTCATCAGCTTTATAGTTTTAATCTTCCGAAATATTATGAAAAATATCATTTCAAAACGATACTTAATCTTAGAGGCGCAAAACCTAATAAGGAGTGGTATAAGTATGAGAGTAAATTTGCAAAAGAGCATAATATTACGCTTATAAATTTTAAAATAAGCGATAAAAAAGTTCAAAGTATAGAAACTATGAAAAAATTAATCTCAATAGTGAAAAATTCAAAAAAGCCTATTTTGATTCATTGCAAAGCCGGAGCCGATAGAACGGGGCTTGTCAGCGCTCTTTATCTTTATAGTTTGGGTGACAAAAACGCTTCAAGGATGCTTAGTATCAAATACGGGCATTTGAGTATCGGGCCTACAAAAGCTATGGATGAGAGTTTTGAGAAGTTTAAATCACTTCCCCAGCCATAAATGAATGCTGAAGTTTTTTACAAATTCTAATTTATGAGCTCTTACTACCAAACCTCTTAAAAATGTTTTATTAATGCTCTCAAGTTTTTTCATAAGGTTGAAGTCTTTTAAAAATCTTTTATTCCATTCTTCTTGATAGTTTAGGTTGTTTTTTATGCAGTTTGCTAAAATTTCGGCCGATTTTATAGCATAATAGATACCTTCAAAACTTAAAGGCATTACTTGCCCGGCCGCATCTCCTACGAAAAAGACGTTTTCTTTTTGGATGATTATATCTTCTTGCCATGTAGGGATGAAATAGCCTTTGGGTTTTACTTTTACGTTTAGATATTTGCATAAATTATCAAAGCTGTTTTTATCAACACTTCCGATATGAGTTAAATCCCCATGAGGAAAAGCCCAGGCGTAATATTCTCCACCAAGCTCTTTATCGAAAAAAAACTCGCAGTATTTCGTTTTGTATTCGGCGGTTCTTGCGTAGTGGGTGATCGTTTTTGGAATAGGCGGGAGGTTTAGGGCTTTTCTGAGATTAGAATTAACTCCGTCGGCTCCTATTAAAATATCGTATTCAAAAATTACTTTTTCTTTATTTATCTCGATAACGGCTTTTTTGTTTTCGATTCCTTTGAATTTTCCGTAAATTAATTTTGCGCCTTCTTTTTGGGCTTCGTTTCTTAAATAAGCGTCAAAATCAAGCCTTCTTACAATAGCTAAATTATCACCTTTTAGAGGAATTTCTATTTTTTCGTTTTTATAGACCATAAAAACTCTATCTTGGAGATGTAAAATGAGTGAGTTATCAAGTGAAAATTCATCAAAAATCCATTTTTTAACTCCGCCGCCGCAAGGTTTATCCCAGACTCTATCTTGAATAAGCGTAACGTCAAACTCTTTTGCCAAAAGTCTTGCGGCGGTGGCTCCCGCAGGGCCTCCTCCTATTATCAAAATTTTCATTCTTTAACTCCCAAAGCCACAAGGCCTTTTTTGAATAGTACTTTATAGCCTTTTGTGTTTTTGCTTTTTATCAGAGCGACTTCGCCTTTTTTCGCTTTTTTTCTCGGGGTTATTTTGTCAAAATATACGCTAAAAGAGGGCAGATTCGTTTCTAAATATACGTTTTTGATATTGTGTTTTTTTGCAAAAATAGCCGCTTGTTTTACAGGAATCGCTCTTGCATGAGCATAAATCCAGCCAACGTAATTCAATATGAAAACCATTGAAAAACCTAAGATTATCGTTTTGTTTTCTTTTCCTAATTTTAATAAACTCAAAATCAAAACGGCTCCCAAAGAGATATAATACCAAATGTTAAATAGAGGCATAATCGTTTTTATTGCTATTACGGCTTCTTTGTTTTTGGTTAGATTCAAAGCGAATGACGGAAGTATTAATAGTGCTAAAACGAAAAGTATTAAAGGCAGAGAATATAAAAATTCGCTTTTTAATTCTTTAAAAGCGACTCCCATAAAAATAAATACCGGTGTATAGCCGTAGATGACGTAGTGAGGGAGTTTCGTACCGGATAGCGAAAAGAAAATAAACACAAAGAAAAACCAAATACTTCCGAATAAAAAGAAGTCGTTTTGTTCTTTTAGGTAGTTTTTGAGTTTGGTTAGGTATTTTAGTAAAAGAGAGGTCCAAGGAAGCATCCCTATTAAAATTACGGGAATATAATAAAAAAGACTTCCTTTGTGTTTTTCAAGACTCGTTTCGAATCTATCAATATTGTGCTTTAGGAAAAATCCTTTGATAAACTTATCTCCTTGAGCCGTATATTCGGCGATATACCACGGAAGTGCTATTATTAAAAATAGGACGATTCCTTTTAAATCGAACGTTGTTTTTAGGAAAAATTTGAAGTCTTTTTTTATTAAGGAATAGATAAAAAAGGTCGCAAGAGGAATAAGTACCGCAACCGGTCCTTTTGTTAAAAACCCGAAACCTATAAAAGCGAACGTAAAATAGAGGTATTTTTTGTTTTGGTTTTGGATGTAGAGATACAAACTAAACATCGAAAAAGCGATAAACATATTCAAAAGAGCATCGGCAATAGCCGCTTTTGCGATAAGCCCTATTTGAAGAGCGGTCACCATAAAAAATGCTGATAAAACGCCTATTTTTTCGTCAAATATCTTTTTTGCAAACCAATAAATTCCAAAAGCCCAAAAAGTAGCGGCAAGGGCGCTTGGGAGTCTTAATGCGAACTCGTTAAGACCGAAAATCGTTACGCTTAGGGCTTGAAACCAATAAATTAATATCGGTTTGTCAAATCTTAAAGCTCCGTTGAGGTATGTAGTAATGAAATCGTGGTTTTTTAACATCTCACGCGTAGCTTCGCTAAAAGCTCCTTCGTCCAAATTAAAAAGCGGCGTTAAATGAAGGGTAAAAAAGAAATTGATGGCAATAGCGAGAAATAGGGCGATTTTGAGTCTTTTTTCCATTTATCGCCTTTGGTCTTTAACATATCCGAAAGGATTTGTATGGTCGTATTTCTCTTTTTTGACGACTACGTAAAAACCTTTTTTGTAAAGAAGTTTGTAGCTTCCGAAATCTTTTAATTTATCCATGCTTAACACTACCGCGTTTAGCTCTTCGGCTTTTTTTTGAGCTTCCATTTTTGCAAAATAGAAATTATAAAAATAGATAAACCCTAAATATCCTAAAATAAAAATAATCCCGCCGATTACCGCTTCTTTGAATTTAAAACTCGCAAATAAAAAGATTATCAAAACGGCATAATAGATGAGATTGAAATATTTAAAAATCACAACATAATACGTTTTTAAGGTTTCGTTAGGGTTTTGTGTGATGTAGATATTCGCTATCATAGGCGCAAAAAACGCTATCACAAAAAGAAGATAAAAGAGATATCTCAAAAGTTTCATAAAAAAACCTTTTTTAAAATTATATCCCTTTAAGAGTTATTTTTCCATTAAATCAGATAGGAAACACTCTGATTTTGTCGCTATTTAGTTTTTTTCTTAGAGTCTCTTCTATTGCAAAAAGCGTAGCCCCTCCCGCACTGCTACACGCCGCACACGCGCCGCCGTATCTGATAAAAACGTGAGTTTCGTCGTTTTGAGCGTCTCTTACGTCCACAACTTCGGCATATCCTCCGTCAAACGCAAGCATAGGTAAAATGTCTTTTTTCAATACTTCTTCGATAGCTTCGATTTTTTCTTTTATATTCATTTCTTCGAATTTTTTATCCATTAAAAAGTCCTTTTTGCTTTATAATACTTAATTTATCCTATTTTTGCAAGTATTAAGTTTTTAGGGTTTTTGGCGATTTAAAAAACAAAAAGAGAAGCAATGAGGCTTGTAAAAAGATACAAAATAAACAGGGATGTGGATTTAATCTATGCAAAAAGAGATTTGAGTAATTTTTTAAAAAGAGAAAAAAAAGAGTTGGTCGATTTTTTCGTTTTTGCTACGATGGAGCTCGGTACCAATCTAATAAAGCACGCAAACGGGGGTGAAATCTGGCTTTTGGAGCAAGATGAGAGTTTTCTTTTGGCTTCGCTTGATGAGGGGCCGGGGATTAAAGATACGAGCTGGTGCGTGCAAAAAGGAAACACTACATATAAAAACTCCTTAGGACTCGGGCTTTATAGTTTATCCAACAACGAATCTTACGAATTTGAGATTTTCTCTTCGGAAGATATGGGCAGTGTGTTTTTGTTAAAGCCGAAAATTGAAAATTCGGAAGTTTTTTTTCAAATTCCTTATCTCAATGAAAAATATTCGGGGGATTTGATTGTTAAAAAGAATAAATTTTATCTTTTTGCGGATGTAAGCGGGCATGGCAAAAAAGCCTGGCAAAGCGGTCAGTTTATAAAAGATTTTTTTCTAAAAAGACCCGTAACATTACTTTTTTGTGATGAATTTTTTAAGGATTTACACAAAAGCTTAAAGAAAAATTCCCTTAGAAGCTGCGTAATATGTATAGCGGAAAACTTGCCCTCAAAAGTCAATCTCTGCGGAGTCGGAAATATAGGAATTTTTTATAAAAATATCGAAGGTGTTAGACAATACTCTTTTAAAAGCGGGATAGTCGGTGAAGTTTTTACGACTTCAAGCAGTTTTAGTTTTGAAAAAGAAAATGCAAAAGTTATTTTAAAAACTGACGGAATTGACGATAATGTAATAAGAGAAATTTTAAAAAACGAACTGAGTAACGAAATGACTGCTATAAGCGTGCTGTTTTTTTCTAAGCGCAATGATGACAAATCAATACTTATCATAGGAGAATGAAATGAAAGAAATTTTAAAAGAGATAATCGAAAAAGAAGCCGATGATTTAATAAGATATTGGGTTGAAGAATTTCCGGAAGAAGAAAGAGATGAAGAAGCGAGATATTATGAAGATTTTTTATCTTTTTTCGAAGAGTGTGTGGAGAAGGATTTGGATATTCACTCTCCGGAGTCAGAGGCTTTGAAAACATTCCTTGAAAAAATTATCGAAATTTTGGGTGAAGATAGATTTTTTAACTTCAAAAATTCTGTTTATACGTGCTATTTGAAATTTCCTATTATGAAAAAACTTGAAGAAAAAAAAGCTTTTGAATATGATATAATAAAAAAACTGACAATCTTTTTTGAGGCGCTAACTTCAAGAATCATTGTCGATTTATTAAAGAAAAACGAACAAGTCACAATGAGCGCAATGAACGAGCTTGAAGAGAGAGAAGCGCCTATTGCGGAGATTTGGGACGGGGTATTGATGTTGTCGATCGTAGGGACTCTTGATTCGAATAGAGTTTTGAAAATAATAGATAAAATTTTGGAAAAACTCGACAAAAGAGAAATAGAACACGTAATTGTAGATATCGGAGCGATTCACGATATGAATAGTGAAGTCGCAAGACAAATTATCAAACTCAATAACGCTATTCATTTTATGGGAAGTAATGCGTATTTAACAGGCATAACTCCGGCAATTGCTAAAAGTTTGACTCATCTTGATATAAAACTCGGCGACATCAAAACCTTTTCTACTACAAAAAAAGCTATGGAGCATATTTTACATGGAGAAATATAAATTCGGGGAGAGTGAAGTTTTTTCTTCGTTTCCGATTACTAAAAGTTTTTTTGATAAATGGATAAAAAACAGGTGCGGAAAAGTAGAAAGTGATGATAAAAAATTTTGTGTAATTAGAGAAGACGATAACACCTATCTTATCTCTTCTTCCAAATGTTTCAATTCATACATCTCAAAACTTACCGAAAACGCTATTTTCGACTCTTTGACGGGTGCTTACAATAAAAAAGAGATTTTGGAAGCTTTAAAAAAACAACTTGAAAATTACATCAGGTATAAAAAAGAGCCTTTTTCGGTAATGATTTTCGATATCGATTTTTTTAAAAAAGTAAACGATACATACGGACATTTAGCGGGGGATTTTATTTTAAAAGAGTTTGTAAAGATAATCAAAAAATTAATTAGAAAGTCCGATATCTTGGGTAGGTTTGGAGGAGAAGAGTTTGTTTTGATTTTGCCGAATACGAAAATTAGCGGAGCTATGAAGCTTGCCGAGCGTATAAAAAACGCAATAGAAAATCATACTTTTAATTTCAACTCCACTCCGATAAAAGTAACTACGAGTATAGGCATTACCTCTGCGAGTTTAACCGATAGCGTGGATTCTTTGCTTGCAAGAGCCGATGAGGCTCTTTATGAAGCGAAAAGAAAAGGTAGAAACAGAATAGAATACCGTTAAATAAATATTACTCCCAAACGCTTAGGACCGTGTGCTCCGAATACCAAAAAACTCTCCACATCGGCAGTTTTACTCGGACCCGAAATAAATACGCCCGGATTTTGAATTTTATCCATAACATCGGTCATTTTTTCATAAATTTCGTTTTTAGGGAGTTTGATAGCTACGTTTTCGCTTAAAAAAAGCTCTTTTGTATACTCTTCCACCCAAACGGCTCCGTTTTCGGCTACGCCGAATTTTGCTCGGGTTACGTACCAGTTTTGAGGAATCTCTTCCAAAATCTCTCCGCCTGCGATTTTGAGATTTTTGACAAATTCATCCATGCTTCACCTTTTGATATTATTATTTGAATTATACTATAAAGGATTTGAGATGAAAGGTATGGGATTTGCCAAAGGAATGGGCGCTAAGGGAATGGTCGCAAAAGGCGGCTTTTTAAAAGGAATTTTCGGATTTGTGGGAGGAATTTTTAAGCTTTTGTTTTTCGGATTTTTTCTTATAATCTTTGTAATTGTGGCTCTTGCGTTATTTTTTATGATGAAAAGAAAAGCTACCGAACCTAAATACGACAAGCCTCATTATACGAGAAAAAAAGAGGACGACGATATTATTGACGCCGAGATTATAGAAAATTATCCTACAAAGAGATAAATCTTTTTTTAGGAATTTTAGGAAGTGCTTTATATCTGCTCCACTCTTTAAGAGCCGTTTTTAATACCGGTTTTGGAGTTAATCTTAGAATCGTACTGAATAGTTTGAACGCTTGAGGGTGATGCATCGATTTTTCGGCCAATTTAAGAGCGATGTTTTCTTTTGTGACATATTCTCTCATTTTTACAAGCTGTTTTGAAAAAGGAATTTTCACGGGACATACCATTTCGCAACTGCTACAAAGCGTACACGCAAACGGCAAGTCTTTATATTTTTCCTTATCGCTAAGAGGTGCGAGCAGACTGCCTATAGGTCCAGGAATTACGTAGCGATACGCATGACCTCCCGAGCGTCTGAAAACGGGGCAGGTAGTGAGACAAGCACTACATCTTATGCATTTTAGAGTTTCTTTAAATTCGCTGTTTAATCTCTCAAATCTTCCGTTATCCACCAAAACAATAACTCTTTTTCCGTTCTCTTTTTTACCGAAAATCGAGGTGTAGGTGGTTATTTTTTGTCCGGTGGCGTTGCGTGCGAGCATTCTTAAAAATACTCCCAAATCGTTCATATTCGGCACTAACTTTTCAACTCCCACGCTAATAATATGAAGAGGCGGCAAAACGGCTCCGAGGTCTGCGTTTCCTTCATTGGTGCATACTACGGCCCAGCCTTTGTCGGCTACTAAGAAATTCGCCCCGCTAAGTCCCGCGTCGGCTGAGAGAAATTCTTTTCTTAAAAGTTCTCTCATTTTATGAGTGAGATATGTCGGGTCCGTGTTTTCTTCACCAAGAATCTCAGCGACGTCTTCTTTTGTGGTGTGGATAGCGGGAAGTACTATGTGTGAGGGCTTTTCTCCTCTTAGTTGTACGATTCTTTCGCCCAGGTCGGTATCAATAACTTCAATTCCGTTTTTTTCCAAAAACTCGTTAAGTCCGCACTCTTCGGTCAGCATCGATTTTGATTTTACAACTTTTTTGGCGTTTATCTCTTTTAGGTATTTCAGTACCGTTTGGTTGTGTTCTTGCGCGTCTTTGGCAAAAACCACTTCAATTCCCGCGTTTTTTGCGTTTTTGATAAATTCGTCCACTAAATCCTGGAGATTTTCAATTACATAATCTTTAATCTCACTTGCTTGAACTCTCAAGCTCTCCCATTCGGGTACTTCTTTTATCGCTTTATCTCTTTTTTGTCTGATAGTCCATAAGGATTTGTCGTGGCGAGGACCTTTTTCTTTATAAAATTTTACGGCAAGTTCGTAGTGTTTCATTTTTCCTCTCCGAAAATCGATTCGTAAATTATTTCGCTGATATGTTTTATTTCAATATCATCCCCGTCCTTTTCGGCGATACCTTTTAGGTGCATAAGACAACTGAAATCCACTCCCGTTATCACTTCGCCGCCGGTTGAAATTAAATCATCAAGCTTACTTCTTCCCATGACATAACTGATAAACCCTTCTTTTACGCTAAAAACACCCCCGAATCCGCAACATTCATCTCTTTTTGCCTCAACTATTTCGCCTCCGAGTACTTTTTTTACTTTATTGAAATATGGAATATTAAGTTCGCTCGGTGCGCCTTCAAGCAGATGCCTTATAGAATGGCAGGAGTTGTGAAGAGCGATTTTTTTCGGGTAGTTTTTTGCAATGTCTCTAACTTGCAAAATATCGTGCAAAAACTCGCATAATTCGTACATTTTTTTGCTAACTTCAAGTTCTTGAGAGCGAATCGTAGAAGTGCACGAGCTGCTTGGAGATACGATATATTCGTAATCTTTAAAGATTTCGTTAAATTGCTCGGGCAAGGTTGTAGGCTGCCCGGAATTAATAAAAGGCTGTCCGCAGCACGTCTGGTTTTTAGGGACGCTTACATTTAATCCGAAATGCCTGAGAATTAAAAGAGTTTTTCGGGCAATTTCGGGGTTTAGCTCATTTATGTAACACGGAACGTGAAGGGCTATTTTCATCTACCGCCTTTTTGGGAAATTATAAAATATTTACAAAAAAAGAGCAATTTGTCCTGGTGAGTAAATATTGCAAATAATAAAAAAATGCGCTATAATCGGGAAGATAAAAAGATTTTTGACAGTTTTTTGTTAATTTTAAAAATCACTGGGCACGTACCGTAAATGCGGTATCGGAAATTTAAAAAGCCCGAAATTTAATGTACCAACCAATTACACAAGATGTTTTGAAACTAAAATTTCAAGCTGCTTTTTAGTAAAGCAGTGTTTGACCAACCAATTACACAAGATGTTTTGAAACGTCTTTTAAAGACTCGGCAAAAGCGCCTGGTTTTAAACCAACCAATTACACAAGATGTTTTGAAACATTTCAAAAGCCTCCGTAAACTCTTGCCCGTCTTTTACCAACCAATTACACAAGATGTTTTGAAACACTATAAAACTCATATACACCCCTTAATCAAGGTCAAACCAACCAATTACACAAGATGTTTTGAAACACGAACACATCGACGAAATAAAAGGCGCTCTTAAAAACCAACCAATTACACAAGATGTTTTGAAACAAAAAGAAAGTGCTAAGAGAGCAGCAGCATCAAAAGAAAAAGTTATAAACGCAGTTAATTTATTAAAACTTCAAGGAGAAGAAATAACACCATACAAAGTAGCAAAAACCGCTGGGATTAGTTATAACACAGCTAAAAATAGCTTTTTTATTGAATGGACGCACCTTTTTGGAGATAAAGAAGAATTATAAATTATAAGATAAACAAAAATAACTAAAGTTATTTTTGTTTGTTTACTTTCTTCCCATCCTTAAATACACTCTCACTACCATTAGGATTTGTTCTTATCACTATTTTTTCACCTTTTTCATTTTCATATGTTCTCCAAGTTCCGCCTTGTTTATCTGTTCTTTCATGTTTTTTATTCCATCCCATGTCTTCTCCTTATCATTAGTGTTTACAATTTAAATTTATTAATAAGGTTCATATCCACAATTAGGACACCATACTAAATTTTCTTCTCTGATTAAATAAATTCCACATATCGGACATCTATTATATGAATATCCATATTCATCGCTATCTTCTATTTCATCTTCAAGTTCCATAGCACATTCGCTACAATATTGTCCATCAAATTCAGGATAATCTATTCCTCTTGCACACCAATCATGTAATGGAGCTCTACATTTATCACAATATACTAATTCATCAAAATCTATTAACTCATTACATTCTTTACATCTAAATCTTCTTCTACCCATAAATTAATCCTTTTTTTGGTTTATATACTGTAATAATATAATTATCCTCAAAAACAACAACCAAACCTTTAGAGTCAAAAAGCTTCAGTAATTGACTTTTTAACGAAGGATACTTTTTAAGTAATTTTTTTAGTTCTTTTCTACTTAATACTACTTTGTCTTTTACAAAAGAACCGTACTCTAATGCTAACTCTACCATATCTTTTGTTATACCTCTTTGATTCATTCTCATCAAAGCGTGTCTAGTAAATTGAAGCATTTTAAACTCCTTCGTTTTTTATAAACAAAAAAATTATAAAATATTTTTTTTAAAATGTCAAGATAGTTGTATTATTTGCATTAAATTTACATTTAATTGTAAATATTGACTAAAATTTATATATTATGGTAATATTTTAATAAAAAGGATTAAAACATGGAAATTACAATTTCTAATCTACAAAATAGATTTAATTTTTTTTCATATTCAGCTTTTCAAAAATATAAAAATGACAAATGTGAAAATAAACCTTTTTTTAGTTGTAAGAAAGATTTTTATTTATATCTAGAAAATATGTATATATTAGAGTATAATAGTAGAAAGAAGTTATTTGAAGGTTTAAATGAAATAGATTTTTTAATTTTATCTTTGGTTCTAAATGAAGAAGATATAAATGACTTATCAAATTTTTCGTCTAGAATTGTTAATCGTTTATTAGAAGAAGAATATATTAGTATATTTAATACAAATAATTTTTCGATAGGAGAAAAAATTTCTGATAATCAAAAATTAAGTTTAGCTTTACAAATATCTAATAAATTAAATAATATAAAATTCAAGAATGAATGGTCTAAATTTGATGAATTTACATTGTTCCAGATTTTAAATAACTTAAAAAGATTTAGTAGTATCTGTGATTATTATTGTAATACTTTTGATATTAGTAATATATCTGAAAACACTTTAATTATTTTTCCAAATAATAAAGATGTAAAAATCAAATTATTTTTTAAATTTAGAAATAACAAATTTGAAATATATGAAGAAGAAAATATTAATAACAAAGTAGTTAAAACTAAATTAAAAGAGCCCAAATGGATATCAAAGTTTAATTCAGAGAAATACTCTTATATGGATCATAAATTTAATTTTTTAACTATATATTTAAAAAATCAAAAAATATTCTACAATGGAATGGAAATTTTAGGAAGTAAAATAATATTTAAACAAGCTAATAATAAAAAAGAAGAAAAAGTTTAGAAAGTTTTTTCTTTATATATGAGAGATGTATCTTATATATTATGTAATTAAGAGAATATTTAAGACGATTTGATAAAGAGCTTGGGGATTTTGAAAAGTTATATGAAACTGCAAAAGAAATAGCAACTAAAACTATTGAGTTTGTTGATAGAGATAAAAAAAAGTTTGTGATTTATACTATTTTTTATTCTCCAAAGTATGAAAATGGTATTTTAAGGATAAAAATTGATAATGAGTTTCATAAATATTTAATGGCGGTAAAAAATAAATATTTAAGATATCGTTTAGAAAACGTAATGGTTTTAACTTCAAAATATTCATTTCGTCTTTATGAAATTTTGAAAAATGAATTAAAAATGAAAAAAAGACAAAAAAGAAGTTTGGAGGTTGAATTAGATTTGGATGAATTGAGAGAGCTTTTATCAGTTCCAGGAAGTTATAAATGGCAAGATATTAAGCGTCAGATTTTAGAGAAATCTCAAAAAGATTTTGAAAAAACTGATATTGACTTTGAATTTGAGCCTATAAAACAAGGAAGAAAAATTATTGCAATTAAATTTAAGCTTATTGATAAGTCTAAGAAATTGCAAACTGATAACAGAATATATAAAACTGATAACGATTTTACACAATGGAGAACAGAGCTACAAAAAAAGATGGCTTAATTTAGCACCCAATCACACACGGTGTTTTGAAACAAATATGTGCAAGTGAGCCAACTCTTAAATTTAATGCCGCACACCAACCAATCACACAAGGTAATATCCATAATATTTAGGTGTCCGGCGCCGGATGGAGACGTGAAGTGTGTATTTAAAGTTACAGGAAGAGTGCGTGTTGTGAATAATTAAGATAAAAAAGGTGTATTTAAGAGTAAAAGAAAAAAGAGGGGATTAATCCATATCGTTAGGGTCAAGAGGTGGGCGGTTGTCTTTTGGTGTTACGAGCCAGAAGTGTCTAACTTCGCTTCTGAAGTTATCGAGGATAAATTTGGCTTTTTTGCTGCCTGTTGCGTTGTAGTATTCGATAAGTCTTTTTTTCAGATAAATTTTAGGTTTTTCGTTTTCGTCGATGTCGATTCTTCTGATTTCTATAAGTTCAGGGTTGATTTTATCTACAAAAGTGTGTTCTTTATCGTAAACAAACGCAACTCCTCCCGTCATACCGGCACCGAAGTTGATTCCCGTTTTTCCTAAAATTATTACTTCACCGCCTGTCATATATTCGCAAGGATGGTCTCCCGTACCTTCTACGATTGCGATAGCTCCTGAATTTCTAACGGCAAATCTCTCTCCAACTTCTCCTGCAACAAAAAGTTTACCACCTGTAGCTCCGTATAGACACGTATTACCGGCTGCCGCTCCTTCTTTTTTAGGAGTGATGATAATTTTACCTCCGGCCATTCCTTTTCCTACGTAGTCGTTTGCTACGCCTTTAAGCTCGAGCGTCATACCTTTGCTTAAAAATACACCGAAACTTTGTCCCGCTACGCCTTCTAATTTATAAACGATACTATCTTCAGGAAGTCCTGCGTCTCCGTAGTATTTTGCGATAACACCGCTTGTTAGAGCACCGAAACTTCTGTTTAGGTTGCAAATTTCGGCTTTAACTACCGATTTGTGGTTCGGATTTTTGATAGTTTCCATTACTTCTTTTAATAGAGATTTTTCAAATTCGTTTTTGTCAAACGGCTCGTTTTCTTTTTGTTTCGTATTCGGACCTTCAACTTGTCTGAAAATTATAGAAAAGTCGAATTTTTTAGCAAGGTCTATATCTTTTGTCGTAATCAAATCGTTTCTACCGATTACTTCATCAAGTGATTTGTATCCCATTTTTGCAAGCCATTCTCTAACATCTTCGGCAAGCAGTTTCATATAGTTCATTACTTTTTCAACGCTACCTTTGAATTTGGCTCTATATTCGTCCGCTTGAGTTGTAATTCCTACAGGACATTTGTTTGTCTGACAGCTTCTACAGAAGATACATTTTACAGCCATCAAAAGAGCTGTACCGAATGCGTAGTATTCCGCTCCTAAGAGTGCGGCGAACATAACGTCTCTACCGATTTTAAGAGCACCGTCGGTTTCGAGTGCCACGTATTCTCTTAAGTGGTTTTCTTTTAGGGCGTTGTGACCTTCGATAAGTCCGATTTCCCAAGGGTTACCGGCATGTTGGATAGAAGTGATACTTGCAGCTCCCGTACCTCCTTCACTACCGCTGATAACTATTTGGTCGGCGTATGCTTTTGCAACACCGGCAGCAATCGTACCGACTCCCGCAGTTGAGACCAATTTTACACTGATTTGCGCTTTAGGATTGATTTGTTTTAAATCGAAAATTAACTGCGCCAAATCCTCGATTGAATAGATATCGTGATGAGGAGGTGGTGAAATCAGTGTTTTTCCAGGTGTCGTGTGTCTTAGTTTTGCGATATACGTCGTTACTTTGAATCCAGGAAGCTGACCACCTTCTCCCGGTTTTGCACCTTGAGCCACTTTGATTTGAATCTCTTCGGCGTTTACCAAATATTCAGGTGTTACTCCAAATCTTCCTGATGCAACTTGGCGGATTTTGCTTTGTTTGATAGTGCCGTTTCTTACAGGGTCTTCTCCACCTTCTCCGGAGTTGCTTTTCGCTCCTAAGCGATTCATCGCTTCCGCAATGATTTCATGAGCTTCAGGACTAAGTGCTCCAATACTCATTGCAGCACCGACAAATCTTTTTAGGATGTTTTCGGCAGGTTCCACTTCGTCAATTGAGATTGGTTTTCTGTCGCTTTTGATATCAAGAAGGTCTCTTATATATGTCGGGCGTCTGTTTTCTACGAGATTTTTGAATTTTTCGTAGTCTTCTTTTGTGCCGCTTTCTATCATTTTCGCAAACGCTCTTGTCACTTCAGGGATAATTTCGTGATACTCTTCGCCTTTTCTATATTTATAAACACCACCCGCAGGAAGTTTTTCTTCTTTGAACGCTTCTTGGTGTCTTTTGTTTACTCTCTCTTCGATATCTTCGTATGTAAGTCCAGGAAGTAAAGTTTTGCTACCGATAAAACATTCGCTCGCAATCTCTTCACTAAGACCGATAATATCCATAAGAGCCGAGTTTCTATAACTTGCGATTGTAGAAATACCCATTTTCGACATAATTTTTAATAGACCTTTGTTTAGGGCGCTGTGAACGTTAAATAGAGCGTCGTCTCTATCAAGGCCTTTTTCATCGCAAATTTCACATACCGTTTTGAATAAAAGATAAGGATAAATTGCAGTCGCACCGTATGCCACCATTACCGCCGCGTCGTGAGGATTTACCACTTCGCCCGTCATTGCGACGATACTTGTTAAGTGGCGGAGTTTGTTATCAAGAAGTTTTTTGTGAAGTCTTCCGATAACCATAGCCATAGGGATGGTTTTGTGCTCTTTATCCACTTGCGAATCGTCAAGGAAAATAATTCTAACTCCGTTATCTCTAACGTCTTGAACGATTTTGTCAGTCAGTTTTTCAAGAGATTCTTTTAAGTTTTCTTTGAATGTAGTGCTGTATGTCGCGTTTTTGTAGTCGCTTTCGAATCTCGGAGAGTTTTCGTCACCGAAGCTTTTTAATACTTCAAGTTTTGTTTGAGTAAGAATCGGTGAAGTTGTTTTGATTCTTTTTGCATGCTCCGGAGCTTCGTCAAGGATGTTGTGAATTTCACCGAATCCCGTATTAAGTGACATAACGATTTTTTCTCTTAGAGGGTCGATTGGCGGGTTTGTAACTTGTGCGAATTTTTGTCTGAAGAAGTCGTTAAAACTTCTGTACGGATACTCGCTAAACGCCGCAAGCGGAGTGTCGTCTCCCATAGAACCTGTAGGCTCTTTCGCTTCTTCCATCATAGGTTTGATCATCGTATTGATAACTTCTTTTGTGATACCTGCGTATCTTTGTTTGTAAGTGAGCTCTTTTACGTCTATTTTTTCGTCTATTGCATATGGATTTTCGATATATTCTTGTAAGTAAATCATATGTTCGTTTAGCCATTTTGTATAAGGGTTGCTTGATTTTAGGTATTCGTCGATATCTTTGTTTTTAAGAACGATACCGAATTTAGTATCCACACCTATCATTTGTCCGGATTGAAGTTTACCTCTTTCTACGATAACTTCATCATCCAAATCAAGTACGCCGTATTCGCTGGCAATAAGGATAGTCCCTTCTTTTGTAATTACGTATTTTGCCGGTCTTAGTCCGTTTCTGTCAAGTACCACTCCGATATATCTTCCGTCCGTGATACTTACGGCTGCAGGTCCGTCCCATGCTTCGAATCTTGTTGAAAAATACTCATAAAACGCTTTTAGTTCGCTATCCATATACGGAGCGTTTTGCCATGGCATAGGAATAAGCGCTCTAACCGCTTTGAAGAAATCCATTCCGTTCATAATTAAAAATTCGATCATTCTATCAAGCGAGCTACTATCGCTTTCGTCAAATCTTACAATCGGAAGAAGTCTTTGTAACTCTTCTTGAGAGAATACGTCCGATTTGATAGATTCGCTTTTTATAAGTGCGTTGATTCTGTTTGCTTGGACGGAGTTGATTTCTCCGTTGTGTGCGATAAATCTAAACGGCTGAGCAAGTCTCCACTCAGGAAGTGTGTTTGTTGAGAATCTTTGGTGGAAAAGTGCAAAGCTGATTTTGAAATCGCTATCCGCCAAATCAGGATAAAATTCTTTAATATGATTTGGCATTAAAAGGCCTTTGTAGGCTATCTTTTTAGAACTGAAAGTAGGAATATAAAAATCTTTATCGTCAATTGCGTTTTCTATCTCTTTTCTTGTCAGATATAAAAGCTCTTCGAATCTTTTAATTGCGATAATAGAATTAGGCACGATAAATACGTGATAGATTTTCGGAAGAGTTTTTAGCGCAAGCTCACCAAGTGCGTCGGTATTTACGGGAACTTCTCTCCAAAGTAAAATTTTAAGATCATTTTTTTCGCAGTACTCTTCTACGATTTCTTTGTGTTTTTCGTCTTTTAAAAATATTACTCCAACACCGAAGTTTTCAGGCAAGTCGATATTATATTCGTTTGCGACTTTTCTGAAAAAATCTTTCGGAAGTGAAAATAAAAGACCGCTACCATCCCCTGATTTTCCATCAGCAGCAATTGCACCTCTGTGCATCATTCTCTCAAGCGCTTTTAGCGCGTCGTTTACCATTTTGTGAGACGGACGACCTTTAATATCCGCAATAACACCAAAACCACAGTTATCTTTAAACTCTAACATTGACATTTTCTTCCTTTAAGAGGTTATTAATCCGATTTTATAAATTGTCAAATTATAGCATAAAATGTTTTTGAGAGGGAAAAGGGGAATTGGGGTGAGAGGATGAGAGGGGTAAAATGGTGAAAATAGTGAAAATGGTGAAATTGTGAGTTTGTGAAATTGGTGTAGATAGGGAAGAGATAACGAAAAGAGTAAATTGAGAGAGGAGAAAGAGGGATATAGTGAAATAGTGAAGAAAATATGGAAAAATTCCGTAATTGCGTAGGATGAAAGATGTTATAATTTTAAAATGAGAGGATTTGTCTTAAATACGGTGCGAGTTAGAGATGAGGATTTGATTGTCAGGATATTGGGTGAGAGGGAAGTTTATACTCTCTATAGATTTTACGGAGCGAGACATTCATATATCAATGTAGGAAATTTAATAGATTTCGTTATAGAAGAGTCACCCAAAACAACAATAAAACGACTTCGAAACGTCGTGCAGTTGCCGTTTAAATTTATGTTTGATTTGGATAAAATGCTGCATTATAAAATTTTCGTTTCTCTTTTAAACAAACATCTTCAAGATGTGAGTAAAATCGACCCGTTTTATTTTAATTGGCTAAAAGATATAACCGACGTTTTGCACGAAAGGGACCCCAAAAGGCTTTTTATAGAAAGCTATGTGAAGATGATAGAAAAAGAGGGTAGGTTGCATGACGATTTTGTCTGTTTTTTGTGCGAGAGCAAAGTAAATGAGAAAGTTGCGCTTGCGAGAGCGTTTTTGCCGGCTCATGAGAAGTGTATTATGAGCGAGGGATTTGAAAAAGAGAAGATAAGTTTGCTTTTTAAAGAAAAAAAATCGCTTCTTTTGGACGATAACGAAATAGAGAGACTTTGGAGAATATTAAATTTAGGATTTTAGGAGAGGAGATGAGAGTATTAATTGTCGGTGCCGGAATTATCGGAATGACGATGGCTTGGGAGTGGAGAAAAAAACATCCGGATGATGAAATAGTAATAATAGACAAAGAGCTTCACGAGGCTTTTCACGCAAGCGGAAAAAACAGCGGTGTATTGCATGCGGGGTTTTATTATAGTAGCGATTCGCTAAAAGCGAAATTAACCGCCAGAGGCAATAAACTTATGAAAGGGTTTTGTTACTCTCACAATATTCCCGTAAATGAAACGGGAAAATTAGTAGTCGCTAAAAACGAAAATGAAATACCTACTCTTTTTGAGCTTGCAAAAAGAAGTGTTGCTAACGAAGCGGGAGCTTATATAATCACTCAAGAAGAAGCCGAAAAAATAGACCCTAATGCAAAAACTCACAAATACGCACTTTATTCTCCTAATACCGCAACCGTTAATCCGAGAGAAGTTTGTAGAGTTTTAAAAGAGGAGCTTCAAAAAAAAGATGTGAAGTTTATTTTTAATATGCCTTTTGAAAAATTTAACGAAAGCTATGATTTTTTGATAAACGCGGCGGGGCTGTATGCCGATAAGATAGCTCATAAATTCGGTGTGGGACTTGAATATACCATGCTTCCGTTTAAAGGGCTTTATAGAAAATATTTGGGAGAAGATAAGATAAAAACCCAAATATATCCGGTACCGAATATCAAAAATCCGTTTTTGGGAGTTCATTTTACTCTTATGGCGGATAATACTATAAAAATAGGGCCTACCGCAATTCCCGCTTTTTGGAGGGAGAATTACGTAGGGTTTGAGAGATTCGATTTTAGGGAATTTTTGGAGATAATTTCTCTTGAAGCCAAACTTTTCTTTACAAATGCGTTCGGATTTAGAGATTTGGCTTTGTATGAGATGAGATATTATATTCCTCAAAATCTAATAAACGAAGCCAAAAAGCTCGTTAAAAACCTAAGAGGAGAATTTAAACCGATGACACCGGGAATCAGAGCTCAGCTTCTAAATACTCAAACGCTTGAGCTTGTTATGGATTTCTTGGTGGAAAAAAACGACAATCAAATCCATATCCTAAATGCCGTAAGTCCTGCATTTACTGCAAGTTTTGCATTTAGTAAATACGTATTGGAGGAATTATGAAAAAAATCGCCGTTTTGGTAAAAGATAATGAAGTCGCTAATTATCCTGCCGATATTTTAGTAGACGGGGAAGTTAGGAAAAGTTTTAATTTGGAGTTTGAACTAAATGCTCTTGGCGTTGATATGCTTTTTGGCAAAAGTTTACCGAGTAATTTAATAAAAAAACTAAGAGATAGTGGTATAATTTTTGTCAAAGTAAATTCGCTGGAAGATATCGAGGGGTTGGATTTTGATATTGATTTTCCTGACGAATTTAAAAACAAACGCGGTTGGAAATGCGGAAAAAAAGGATTTTAAATGGAAAAATTAAATAAAGCGATCGAAAAAGTAAAAAATGCCGATATGGATGATAAATTAAAAGAGAGCGTAATAGAACATTTAACCGAGTGGTATAACGAGAAAAAATCTCTTGCATGGCTTGAAGAAAAAATCGAAGAGGCATGGGAGAAAATATTACCGATATTGAATGAAGCCGGACTTATTTAAAGTTTTTTTTAAAGGGAGAGAATGAAAAAGGGGCTTTTTAGCTTATTTGTTATTTTTAATTTATTATTCGGGTACGAGCTTATTGTAAAAAACGAAAAAGATGTCAAAGTATTAAATGACCTCGGGGTCAAATGCGAAAAAACTATAAACGGATTTGTTTGTGCGAAATCGCCAGATAAGATGCAACTAAAAAGACTTCAATATTACATTAAAAACAACTTAGGTATCTCTTCGGAAATAGCGGGTGCAAAAAATTTGCAACCAAAAAATGTCTCGAAGGAAATTTCTAAAAAAAGAATCGTAAAAAACGTGGTGAAAACCGGTTATTGTATTCAAGTTGTGTCTGCAAAACGTTCAGAGGGGCTTTTAAAGATATTTGAAGAAACAAAAAATTTACCTTTGAGTAGAATTGAAAAAATAGGCCCTTATTTTGTACTTAGGGTAGGTGAAGGAAAGAGTGAAAAAGAGCTTCAAACAATTTTGAAAAAGACAAAGAAAATAAATAAAAACGCCTTTATTAGAAAGTGTGATTTAATTCCTCAAAGAATTATCAAAAGCAATTTTAATCTTAAAGTGGAAAAAAAAGAAAAAACAAAAGTACCTCAGGGAGAAGTTTTTAATAAAACTCTTTCTCCTGAGGATAAGTTTAAATTGATGGAAAAATCTTTTAAAGAAGAAAAAATAGATTTGGCAAAAAGATTATCAAATCAGCTTAAATCTTCAAGAAGTTATAAACGAGATGCTTTTTTGGTAACTGTAAGCGTTCTAATGAAAAAGAAAAAGTATAAAAGAGTTTGTAATATGCTAACTCAGCTTAGCGATTTTTACAAAGGTAACGATTTGTCCGTTTTAAGAGAAAAGTCGTGTTTTTATTACAATTACCAAAAAGGCATTGAATATATGAATATAAATCCTGAAATGGCATTGGAATATTTACAAAAAGCAGAAAAATATAAAAGTAATAACAATTTATTTTTTGCAAAAGCAATTGCTTATATGAATCAAAATAATTATAAAAAAGCCAATGATATATTGAAAAAACTTTATCAAGATACACCCGATAATACTGCTGTAAAGCTTGCATATGCCAAAACACTTTTTAATTTAGGAGATTTTAAGACGCTTGAGAAGATAAAAGATAATAATTTAGCGTTTTTTAATCATTTTGAATTATACTTGAAAGCAAAAAAATTATATGACGAAGGAAAATATAAAGAAGCTAATAAAATAGCTCTTCAACTTTTTAATTATTATCCGAATAATATAAAAATATTACTTTTAAACGGGGATATTTTTTATAAACTTGGTAAGTATGACTTAGCATATATTTATTATAAAAGAGTCGTAAAAAAAGAACCTTATAATATCCACGCTTTAAAAGGACTTAGGAACTTAGCTTTAGCGAATAAAGACATAACTTCGGCTGTGAAAATTTCCGATATTTTGAAAAATCTAAAATATAAAGATAAAAAATTCAACGAAATTATGAAAGAGTATTATCTTTTTCAAGCTGATAAATTGGCCCAAGAAGGAAAATTTAAAGAAGCTTTAAGTGATGTAAAAGAAGCGGAAAAGTATGCCGATAGCGAGAAAGATATCTATTTAGGATATGGAAAAATATATTATAAAATGGGAAAATACGAAAAAGCTTTGGATTACTATAGAATGCTTTATTCAAGAAACGCTCCCCTTGAAATAAGAGAAAAACTTATCCAAATTTATATAAGACTCGGTAAAATAAATAAAGCAAAAGAGATAGCTCAAAATTCGCCTAATGAAATAAAAGCTATTTATTATATGGAATTGGCGAAATATCTTATGAATCAAAAAAAATATCCCGAAGCGAATAAATATATTTCAACCGCACTTGAATATAATCCGATAAATTCGATGCAGGCACACGAAATTAAAGCATGGATTTGTTATTATTTGGGAGATTATGAGTGTGCGAAGAGATATTTTGAAAAATCGGATTTAAAATTACCTGAAGTTAGGATAGGATACGCTTTTGTTTTGGCTAAATTAGGAAATAAAAACAAAGCTTATCTTATTGCTCAGGGGATTAAAAACGAAAGTAAAAATATTTTGCTTCAAAAAGCAAGATTAATGATAGAACTCGGAAGAGAAAAGGAAGCCAAAGAGATTTTTAATTCTATAGATTAACGAATAATAATCGTTTTGATTTCCGTCATCTCTTCTATTGCGTATCTTGGTCCCTCTCTACCTATTCCGGAGAGTTTTACTCCTCCGTAAGGCTGGATGTCGAATCTTAAAGTAGGGATGTCGTTGATTATTACTCCTCCAGCTTCGAAATCGTCAATAGCTTTTTGCATTAAATCTATTCTGTTGCTAAACATAGAGTATTGAAGTCCGTATGGGGAGTTATTCATTTTTTCAAGAGCTTCTTCGTAAGATTTTACTTTTACAAGACTTACAATAGGTGCGAAAACTTCTTCGCATACGATTTTCATATCGTCCGTTACGTCGGCTAAAATGGTAGGTTCTAAGATATTTCCTTCTCTTTTGCCTCCGGCAATAATTCTCGCTCCTTCTTTAACTGCGCTTTTTATCCAATTTTCAGCTCTGATTGCCGCATCTTCGTTAATCAAAGGTCCCATAAACGTATCTTCTTCAAACGGATTTCCTACTTTTAGTTTTGAAGATTCTTTTCCTAATTTTTCGGCGAACTCGTCGTATATTTTTTCATCTACGTAGATTCTTTGAAGAGAAATACAAACTTGACCGCTGTTTGCAAAAGCTCCGATAGCACATCTTTGAGCCGCCCAATCCAAATCCGCAGTGCTTTCTACAAACGTTGCCGCATTTCCGCCAAGCTCAAGCGCTACTTTTTTGATTCCGGCGTTTTGAGTAATGATTTTACCAACAGGTACGCTTCCCGTGAAACTTATAACTCTTGGGATAGAACTTGTAACAAGAGTGCTTCCCACGTCCGCATCTCCGTAAACTACGCTTAGAGCGTCTTTAATTGCATATTCGCTATCGATAAAAAGTTTTGCAAAAGCGTATGCCGTATAAGGAGCTTCGGGAGTAGGTTTGAGAACTACGCTGTTTCCTGCTATAAGAGCCGGAGCGATTTTGTGGGCTACGAGATTCAAAGGAAAGTTAAAAGGTGTGATTGCGACCACTACGCCTGCGGGTACTCTTTTGTAAAAAGATGTGGTTTTTGCTCCGCTTGGCGTAGCGTCGGTCGGGATTGTCTCTCCTAAGATATGATACCCCTCAGCCGCACAGATTCTTAGGTTTTCTATACATCTTTGGACTTCCACTTTTGCTTGAGAGATAGGTTTTGCCACTTCGAGAGTGATAAATTTTGCAAACTCTTCTTTTCTCTCTTCAAGTTTATCCGCTACGTCGTTAATCCAAGCTATTCTTTGAGAAAGAGGAGATTTTTTTGTGTTTTCAAATGCCGCTTTTGCGACATTTAGCGCTTCTTTTGCGTCTTCTACGCTACATTTGACATATTTGGTCGTAACTTCTTTTGTGTAAGGGTTTATGATTTCTCCGAGTTCTCCTTCATATTCGTTAGAGCCTATAAGCTTTTTGGCTATTAATTCTTTTTTTCCGAGTTTTTCGAATATTTCTAAAAATTTTTCAGGAATGAGTCCCATTTTACCTCCTTTGGTTTTAAGCTTGCATTTGGAAGCTTTTTTACATTTATTAGTAATGATATCAAATTTTTGATAAAATTCTTGATAAAAAAGGCAATATATGGAAAAAGCTAAATATATTTGGATGGACGGAAACTTTGTTCCTTGGGATGAGGCGAAAGTTCACGTTTTAACTCATACTCTCCATTACGGAAACGGTGTATTCGAAGGTACAAGAGCGTATCAAACGGATGACGGGCTGGCGATTTTCAGACTACAAGACCACACAAAAAGACTTTTGAATTCGGCAAAAATCGTAAAAATCGACGTGCCTTTTTCTCAAGAAGAGCTTGAAGAGGCACAAATCGAGCTTCTTAGAAAAAACGATTTTAAAGGAAACGTTTATATAAGACCTCTAATTTATTTAGGATACGGAAAAATGGGTCTTTATCATATCGGAGCTCCTGTGCATGTAGCGATTGCTGCTTGGGAGTGGGGCGCTTATTTAGGAGAAGAAGGACTTGAAAACGGAATTAGAGTAAAAATCTCTTCAATTGTTAGAAATCCTGTAAAATCCACTTTCGGAAAAGCTAAAGCCGTTGCCAACTATCTAAACTCTCAAATGGCTAAATATGAAGCTATCGAAGCCGGATATGAAGAAGCGCTTATGCTTGATGACGAGGGGTTTGTTGCTGAAGGAAGCGGTGAATGTTTCTTTATTGTAAGAGACGGAGTACTTATTACGCCTCCTAATGACAACTCTTTAGAGTCGATTACTCAAGCAACTATTCTTGAAATTGCAAGAGAAATGGATATTCCTATTGAAAGAAGAAGAATTACAAGAGATGAGGTTTATATCGCGGATGAAGCTTTCTTTACGGGGACAGCGGCTGAGGTTACGCCTGTTAGAGAAGTTGACGGAAGAGTTATCGGTAACGGAAAAAGAGGTCCGATTACAAAAGAGCTTCAAGAAGCGTATTTTGACGTAGTTTACGGAAGAGATAAAAACTATAAGCATTATTTAACATACATTTAATTAAAATAAGACATTATATGTCTTAAAAAACAAAGGAACTATATGCCAGCAGATTTAAACGGATGGAAAGGCAGCGGCGATAACAGCCAAAACAAATTCGAACCTCCCAAGTTCGAGCCTCCTAAATTTATCAAAAACGGAGGAAGTACGGGATTAATCATAGGTGCGGTTTTACTTTTATTTATTTTTCTTTTTAAGCCGTGGGTGATTATTAACGAAGGTGAAGTGGGGATTTTATCCACAACCGGTAAATTTTCTCAAAAACCTCTGCTTCCGGGGCTTCATTTTTACGTGCCGGTAGTGCAAAAAGTAATAGTTGTAGATACGAAAGTGCATATGATAAGCTACAAAAGAAACCCGGAAATCGGGACAATGCCCGATAGATACGGAACTATAAAAGTATATCCGGCTATTAACGTGCTTGATGCAAGAGGTCTTCCTATTACGGTAGAACTTTCAGTAAGCTACAAACTAAACCCGAGACAAGCTGCTTATGTAGTAAAAACATACGGGCTTAATTGGGAAGATAAGATTATAAACCCGATAGTTAGAGACGTGGTTAGAAACGTGATAGGAAAATATCCTGCAGAAGAACTTCCTATGAAAAGAAACGAAATTGCAGCGCAAATAGAAAATCAAATAAGAGAAGAACTTGCGAAAATCCCAAATCAGCCGATTATATTTGAAAGTTTTCAGCTAAGAGATATTATCTTGCCTGAAAACATCAAAAGACAAATCGAAAGAGTGCAAATAGCAAAACAAGAAGCCGAAAGAGCGAAATACGAAGTATTAAGAGCAAAACAAGAAGCTGAGAAAAAAGCGGCTATCGCAAGAGGTATTGCGGAAGCTAAAAAAATAGAAGCTCAAGGTAAAGCCGATGCGATGCTTATCGAAGCGAACGCTCAGGCAAAAGCGAATATGATTATCGGAAAATCGTTAAGTACGGAGCTTTTAAAACTTAAACAAATAGAAGTTCAAGGTAAATTTAACGAAGCTCTTAAAAACAATCCGAATGCAAAAATTTTCTTGACTCCTGGAGGAGTGGTTCCTAATTTATGGATGAACGTTCAAGACGAAAAAAAGGCGATATCTAAAGGACAATAATGGTCGATTTCGAAAAAAACGGCGGGCTTGTGCCCGTTATAGTTCAGGATGTTGATACGAATGAAGTTTTGATGCTTGCTTATATGAACGAAGAAGCTTTGAATCTTACTCAAAAGACGGGTTATGCCCACTATTTTAGCAGAAGCAGAAATAAGCTTTGGAAAAAGGGTGAGAGTAGCGGACATACTCAAGAAGTAAAAGAGATTTTGGTCGATTGCGATAACGATACGATTCTTTTAAAAGTTAAACAAAACGGACCGGCTTGTCATACGGGAAGAAAGTCTTGTTTCTTTACTAATTTGCAAACCGGTGAAGTTACTATGGACAAAGAGAAAGAAATAGAGTATAATTTCGTAGATAAGCTGTATCATACACTGCTTGATAGAAAAAATGCAAATCCTGAGACTTCATATGTTTCTTCGCTTTACCACAAAGGTGAAAATTCAATCCTCAAAAAAGTAGCCGAAGAAGCCGCGGAGTTTTGTTTTGCAGTTAAAGATAACGATAAAAAAGAGATTATCTACGAAGCCGCTGATTTGGCATTTCATACTTTAATCGCTTTGGCATATAAAAACATACATCCCGAAGCTATTTTAGAAGAGCTCAAAAGACGCGAGGGCGTTAGCGGCATCGAAGAGAAAAAGAGTCGAAAAAAATGAGATTGCCGTATTTTACGATACTCCATTGGCTCGACATAGCCTTCTTTTTAATTTTATTTATATTTTTAGTTATCCTATCGGTAAAAGCGGCACAAAATAGTGTGAAGTTATTACTAAGTATGATATTTGCTTCTTTTATAGTTACCGCATTCGGAGCCGTTTTGGGACTTGTTATTCTTGAAAAATATACGAAAAAAGCGGAACTTTTGAATGTGGAACAAAGAAG
Source organism: Caminibacter pacificus (assembly GCF_003752135.1). Lineage (NCBI taxonomy): Bacteria > Pseudomonadati > Campylobacterota > Epsilonproteobacteria > Nautiliales > Nautiliaceae > Caminibacter > Caminibacter pacificus. The sequence goes on along the minus strand of NZ_RJVK01000002.1, from coordinate 438,396 downwards.
AGTGCTTATCAACGAGACGTTAGTCTTAAAAGGTAGAGTTAAAAATATAGGTAAATTTAAAATTAATTATTGTAAGCTTGAGATTAAGCTTGTGAATAACGGCTGGGGAGGCGGCGGTTTTACTAAGGGTACGTTTTTCAAACCCGGAGGTCTTTCACTTTTCGGAAGCAAAGACGAAAAAAAACAAAGACCTAACGTAGTAAAAGCCGTCAGATACATTATAACGGACGGATTGAATCCAGGAGAGATAAAAAATTTTTCCGCAATTATTCCGTATCCTCCGTATTTTAAAAACACCTACCTAAACTATAAACTCTACTGCCATTAAAAAATCAAACATAAAAAATAAGGAACAAAATGACATTTAACGATTTTAATTTAAAAAAAGAGATTTTAAGAAGACTTGAAGAGATAGGTTTTGAAAAACCGAGTCCTATTCAAGAAAAAGCAATTCCCGTGGTATTGGAAGGAAAAGATGTAGTGGCTCAAGCTCAAACGGGTACGGGTAAAACGGCGGCATTCGGCCTTCCTATTCTTAGTAAAATGAAAAAAGGAGAAAAAGCACTTGTAATTACTCCTACTCGTGAACTTGCTATTCAAGTAAGCGAAGAAATTTTCAGATTCGGAAAATATTTAGGAATTCACACTGCAACCGTTTATGGAGGAAGCAGTTATTCAAGACAAATCAAACACATCCAAAACAGCGAATTCATAGTAGCGACTCCCGGAAGACTTCTTGATTTGCTTAAAAGCGGGAAAATAGACATAGCTCCGAGTTATGTTATTCTTGATGAAGCGGATGAAATGCTTGATATGGGATTTTTGGATGATATAAAAGAGATTTTTAAATTCGTACCGAGCGATAGACAAACATTACTTTTTAGTGCGACTATGCCTGAGCCTATCAAAAACTTGGCAAGAACAATTCTAAAAGAGCCTGAATTTATAACAATTACAAGAAAACAAGTAACAAACGAAAACATAAAAGAGTATTTTTACGTAATTGACGAAAACGAAAGAAAAGATGCTCTTATAAGACTTATCGATTACAAAAATCCGAGTAAAGCGATTGTATTTTGTAGAACTAAAAAAGACGTTGACGATATAGCGGAATACCTAAGAGGTGCAGGATTTGAAGCAAAAGGGCTTCATGGTGATATGGACCAAAGAAAAAGAGAAGAAGTTATTCGTGCGTTTAAAAACGACAGACTTGAAATTTTGGTAGCGACCGACGTTGCAGCAAGAGGTCTTGATGTAAATAACGTAACTCACGTATTTAATTATCATTTGCCGCTTGACCCGGAAAGCTACGTTCATAGAATCGGAAGAACGGGAAGAGCAGGAAAAGAAGGTATGGCGGTATCTCTTGTAACTCCGCACGAATTTAGAGCGCTTAATAGAATTCAAAAAATTTCTAAAATTGAACTTAAAGAAATTCCTACTTTAAGTGACGTAAAAAATAGCGAAATTAAAAAAATTATTGAAAAAGTAAGCGAAGTCGAGCCGAATGCGAAGTCGATCGAAATCGTAGAAGAGCTTCAAAACGAATACGACTTATTCACTATCGCTTCAAAATTTGCAAGTATGCTTTTTGAAAAAGAAGCGGACGGAAAAGAGAGAATCGGTAAAAGCCTAAAAGAAGCCAAAAGACTTCTTGAAAGAGAAAAACAATTTTCAAATAGAAATAGAGATTCAAGAGGCAGAGGTAGAGGCAGACATAGAAATAACAGAGGCAGAAGAAGATAATTATTTTTTCTTCTTTTTTAGTACGTGATTATCCAAAATCACGCAACTAAAAATCCCTTCGAATACTTTAATCTCGTTTAAAGTCCCTACGACTTTAACTTCGACTTTTCTTTTTTCTTTCATTAATATTTCACTGACGAATTCAACCGTGTCTCCGACTTTTACGGGAGCTAAAAATTCACAATTCGTCGCTTTTACAAGAACTACGTAAGGTTCGTTTACCGTAGCCATAGCACAAAAATCGGCAGCACCGAATGTAAATCCTCCGTGAACCAAACCTTCTTCATCAACAGCCATATCTTCTGTTGTTTCGAGAATTACTTTTGCGCTTGATTCGTTAAGTTCTACAAGTCTTCCGAATTTCGGATTAAATTTGAGGTGGGTTTTTAATTCTATATTTTCCATTTAATCTCCTAAAAGTTTTTTTGCTATTTTATCCAAATCTTTTTGAATAAAAAGAGGATTGAATATTTTCAAAAACGGGTGTGAAATTTCGAAATACTCTTTTTCGTCAAACAAGTTTATAGCCCAAGTAAAAGGGATTTTGTTTGATTCTAAGTAGTATTTGTTTAATAAAAAGTCGTTAATCATTCCAAGTTTGCTGCCTATTACCAAAAAAAGCTTTGCGTTAAAAAATTTTAAAAAATCCATCATATAAAAGTTTTCGCAAACAGGCACCAAAATCCCTCCGGCTCCCTCTATTAGCAAAATATCGCATAGAGGTTTTATTTTTTCGTATGATTTTTTTATTTTTTCAAAATCGACTTCTCCGCTTACATACGGAGCTGCCGGTAAAGAGTGTCTGATAGGTACGATATCTTCAAGACTTAAAGATTTTAGGTTAGGGTTATATTCTTTTGCTTTTTCAAATAGTTTTTTGCCATCAAGCGGTACATCCTTAACTCCCGTTTCTATCGGTTTCATCACTCCCACTTTGTATCCGAGTTTGCTAAATTTTTCTATAAGTTTTAAGGTCGAATATGTTTTTCCCCGGTCGGTATTGTTAGCGGATATGAAAATATTCATTTTTCTCTCCTATTTTACTACATAGCTTTGATATCCGTTGATAGAGTGAAAAACTACTTTTTTGAATTTATATGCATACGTTTTTATCAAAAGTTTTTGCAAAACGGGCTGAATTGATGGCATAAACCACGCATCATTGCTTAGGGCTATTATATATTTCGGGTTTAGTTTATACAAATCTTCAATTGTGGCTTCGTAACATATTGCGTTTATGAATTTTATCTTTTTGATAGTGAAAATTCCGAAATGTGAGCTTGTTTTGTAATCGCTCGCACCTCTGAAAAAGATTTTATTAATCTCTTCTTGAAAAAACGGAAGAGGAATATACTCTCCAAAAGGAACTAAAACGTGTTTGTCGAGGATTGTTACTTTTTTATTTTCAAAAACATAAGTGGAGTTGTAGTATTTTTGGTTTTTTAGGTGAAGCGCTCCCGTGATGATTGTGATTTTTTGAGATAAGTTTATAAGTTTTTGCATCAGTTTTTCGTTTGTGTTTAAAAACAGAGGAAAAGCGGATTCAGGCAGAACCACTACGTCGTAGTGTTCTTTTATCGCGTCGTTAATATATTTGAAATTGTCTTTTATCTCTTTTGGGATGTATGAGGGCAGCCATTTTTTATCTTGTGGTACATAAGTTGTAACGAGTTTTATTTTTAAAGGAGGGAGAGTTAACGAGGGTTTGGGTAAAATCAGGGCAATTAAAAGCAAAAGTATAAACCCCGGGCGTTTTGCTTTGAAAAAAAACGCCGATAAAACGATTAAGCCAAGAGTTGTTTTATATGGAGTAAAAAACGAATTTGCAAGGAGGACTTCCGGTTTTAGCCAATCAAACGTAAAAGGTCTTAAATAATCGAATCCGAAAATCAAAAAAACTCCCCAAAGTATTTTAGAAATTTCGAAATTTAAAATTTTAAACTTAAAAATATTAAAAATTTTGTCAATTCCCCAAAATATGAGTCCGTAACCGATACCGAGTCCTAAAATTATTATAGGAATCATCCATGTCAAATCGTAGTATCTAAAGCTAAGTCCGACCCACCAAAACCAAAAAATTCCTATAAAAAAACCGGTTTGAAAATAGCTTTGTTTAATATTCAAAAAACTATATATTGCTACAATGCTTATAATGCTGATTATTAATTGCAAAAAGAAATTTTCTCCAAAACTCGAGAGATATAGGGGTGCGGAGAAAAGAATTGCAGTAATTAATGATTTTGTGTTAAAATATCGCTTAAAAAAGGACTTACATGAATTTTCTATACGCTGCTGGGGAAGCTGGTGCGAATCAACCGAGTTTACTTGCATCATTATTACCTCTTATTATTTTATTTGCCATTTTTTATTTTCTTGTTATTTTACCACAACAAAGACAGGCAAAAAAACATAAAGAGATGGTGGAGAGCCTAAAAAAAGGTGACAAAATCGTTACTACAGGCGGAATTATTGCTGAAGTTGTAAAAAACGAACAAGACTTTATCAAAGCTAAAATTGCGGATAACGTTGAAGTAAAAATCGATAAAGCGGCGGTGGCAAGAAAGCTTGACGATGAAAAAGCTTAATTACAGACTTGTAATTTTTCTTCTTGCTACCCTTTTTGGTATAGCTTTTACGATACCTTCTTTTATCGGAAAACAGCCTCGTGTTAATTTGGGTCTTGATTTACAAGGCGGAATGTATTTAGTTTTAGGTGTTAAGACTGATGAAGCGATAAAAAACCAAATCAAAACAATTGCATCTACAATTAAATACATCAGTCAAAAAAAAGAGCTTTTTATAGATAACCTCAAAATCCACGGAGATAAAATCACTTTCGAGCTTATAGACAAAGACGATATGAAAAAAATGGACGAAGAGCTTAAAAACATAAAAGGTATCAAAGTTCAAAAACAAGTTAAAAACGGAAGCGTTTATTATACGATTTCTTTAACTCCTCAAGAAATCCAAAGAACAAAAGAAAACGCAGTTAAAATTGCCGTACAGACAATCAGAAGCAGACTTGACGCGTTCGGGCTTGCTGAACCGAGTGTTACAAGACAAGGTAAAGATAAGATAGTTGTCGAGCTTCCGGGAATTAAGACTCAAAAAGAGAAAGAAAACGTTAAAAAACTTATCTCAACCGCGGCTCATTTGGAGCTTTATTTGGTGGATGAAGAACATAGAGCCACAACTCCTGCGGAAGCTAAAAAATACGGGGATATATTATTGCCAGATAAAAACAATCCGAAAAGAATGTGGCTTTTGAAAACTCCTCCGGTACTTGACGGGAGTATGATTACGGACGCAACGGTAGGATTTACTCAAAAAACCAATCAACCGGCTATTTTCTTTACGTTAAACTCTCAAGGAGCTCAGATTTTCGGAGACGTTACGGGTAAAAACGTAGGAAAAAGACTTGCAATAGTAGTTGATAACAAAGTATATTCGGCTCCTACTATTCAAGAGAGAATCGGTGGAGGTAGCGGTCAGATTACCGTAGGAAGTCCTGAAGAAGCTCACGTACTTGCTATTGCTCTAAGAAGCGGGTCTTTGCCGGCTCCTGTAGTGTTGTTGGAACAAAGAAGTGTTGGGGCGAGTCTTGGTGCGGATAGTATCAGACAATCTATGATAGCGCTTATCAGCGGATTTGTTATTGTAGTAATTTTTATGGCTTGGTACTATGGACTTGCCGGGATTATTGCGGATATCGCGCTTGTTACGAACCTATTTTTGATTATCGCTATTATGGCGATTTTCGGAGCTACATTAACGCTTCCGGGAATGGCGGGTATCGTTTTAACCGTCGGTATGGCCGTGGATGCCAACGTAATTATTAACGAACGTATAAGAGAGCTCATACGCGCCGGAAAACCAATAAAAGCGGCGATTGAGGGCGGATATAAAAACGCTATGAGTGCGATTTTGGATGCGAACATTACGACTTTGATTGCCGCAATAGCACTTTTTGCATACGGTACCGGAACGATTAAAGGTTTTGCTATTACTATGGCTATCGGTATTTTGGCAAGTATGCTAACGGCAATTTTAGGAACGCACGGAATTTGGGAATATCTGCTTGCAAGCGGTAAAAAAATCACACCAAAACATTTCGGAATGAAGGCTTAATATGGAACTTTTTTCACAAAACAAAGTTTATGACTTTATGAGCAAAAGAAACCTGTTCGTTTCTATATCGCTGATACTTATATTTTTAAGCCTTTTTTCTATTTTTACAAAAGGTTTTAACTGGGGTATCGATTTTAGAGGCGGTATTGAAATACAGGTGAGATTTGATAAACCGGTACCTATTTCGGAAGTTAGAAAACTTATCAGTAAAGAATTTAAAGGTGCCAATATTACGACTTTCGGCTCACCTAATGAAATTTTGATTCGTTTAAATGTGGACCAAGTAAGCGGAGACGTTCAAAAGTCTCTCGGAGCGGAAGTAAAAAAACTTCTTTCACCTCTTGGAAATGTCGATATCAGGAGAGTCGATATCGTTGGTGCTAAAGTAGGGAACGAACTAAAAGAAAAAGGACTAAAAGCCTTAGTATTTGCGATAGTGGGTATTTTGATATACGTAGCAGTTAGATTTGAGTGGCGATTTGCCGTAGCTTCGGTGCTTGCGTTGATGCACGATACTATCATATCTCTTGGAGCTGTGAGCTTTTTTCATATTGAAGTGAATCTTGATGTGTTGGCGGCTGTGTTGACTCTTATGGGATATTCTCTAAACGATACTATCGTCGTATTCGATAGAATCAGAGAGCAAGTAAGAGAATCGAGCATTAGAGACTTAGCGACACTTATTAACGACGCTATTTCCAAAACTCTTAGCAGAACGGTTTTAACTTCACTTACGACTTTCTTTGTCGTATTGACTTTATATCTTTTCGGTGGAGAGATTATCAAGCCGTTTAGTTTTACATTGCTCGTAGGTATAATCGTAGGTACTTATTCGTCAATTTTCATCGCTTCGCCTCTTTTAATCTGGCTTGGATTTAGAATTGACGATTATAGAAAAAGACTTATGGAAATCGAAAAAAGAAAAAGAGAAAAAGAAAAAATGAGAAAAATGTACGAAGGCGGTGTCGTATAGCCTAAAAGGAGGTAAAAATGGATTGGGGAAAAGTAATATACGTCTTTTTCCAGCTTATGAGTTTGACGAGTGTTGCGGGGTTTTTATACGATCACAATAAAGTAGCGCTTTTTATAGCTTTGAGTTTGAATCTTATTTCGACTATTTTAAAAATCGGTATCAGAAATATCGTTGCCGCCGAACTTTTTGCGGCGAGTTTGGTTGCGGATTTACACCTTATACCGGCGTTTATTTATCTTGAGATTAAAAACGATTTACCGGCGGCTTATGCGATGGCAATCGGTGCTTTGATAGCGAATATAGTAACGATTATTTTAAGTTTTATAGAAATAGCAAAATCAAAAGACGCGTGGGATTAAAGGAGAGTTGATGAGAGAATATAAACCGGCTGAAATTGAAGTAAAGTGGCAAGATACGTGGGATAAAGAAAAGGCGTTCGAGCCAAAAGAAGATAAAACATTACCGAAAAAATATATTTTATCTATGTTTCCGTATCCGAGCGGAAGAATTCATATGGGGCATGTGAGAAACTATACTATCGGGGATGCTCTTGCGAGATATTACAGAAAAGAAGGATACAACGTTTTACATCCGATTGGTTGGGATAGTTTCGGTATGCCTGCTGAAAACGCCGCTATTAAACACGGCGTTCATCCTAAAAAATGGACTTATGAAAATATCGATTATATGAGAAAAGAGCTTAACCGCTTGGGACTTTCTTTTTCAAAAACACGCGAATTTGCGACAAGCGACCCCGAATACACCAGATGGGAGCAAGAGTTTATTATAAAAATGTATGAAAACGGCTTGCTAGAGAGACGTACTCAAAAAGTGAATTGGTGCGAGACTTGTCATACCGTACTTGCAAACGAACAGGTAATCGACGGATGTTGTTGGAGATGTGACAATCCTATAGAGATTAAAGAACTTCCGGGCTGGTATATAAAAATTACGAAATATGCCGAAGAACTTCTAAACGATATGGAAAAAATAAAAGACGGCTGGCCTGAAAAAGTACTTACAATGCAAAAAAATTGGATTGGAAAATCTACCGGGCTTAAATTTAAATTTAACCTTTCAGACGAAAGTCGCAAAAAATTAAATGAAAAATTCGACGGATATGAAGTATTCACAACTCGTCCTGATACTATTTACGGAGTTACATATTCGGCTCTTGCGCCTGAACATCCGATTATCGATTATATGCTTGAAAATAAACTTTTTGATGAAGAAACCGAGAAAAAAGTGAGACAAATACGCTCTATTCTTCCAAAAGAGCGCCAAGCTATGGAAAAAGACGGAGTTTATTTGGGAATAGACGTTATTCATCCGCTTACGGGTGAAAAAGTACCGGTATGGATGGCGAATTTCGTACTTATGGATTATGGAAGCGGTGCGGTTATGGCGGTACCAGCACATGATGAGAGAGATTTTGAGTTCGCTACTAAATTCAATCTGCCTATTAAGTGGGTGATTAAACCTGAAAACGGAGAGCTTGATAAAACTAAAGCTTATACGGAGCCGGGTATTTTAATCAATAGCGGTGAATTTACCGGAATGAGAAGCGAAGAGGCAAAAGAAGCCATAATGAAAAAATTCGAAGAACTCGGTATCGGTAAAAAAGTGACGAATTATAGACTTAGAGATTGGGGAATCAGCCGCCAAAGATATTGGGGTGCTCCTTTGCCGTTTATTAAATGTCCTAAATGCGGAATCGTACCTGAAAAAATAGAAAACTTACCTGTTACACTTCCTGAAGACGTAGAAATTACGGGTAGCGGTAATCCGCTTGAAATGCATCCTACATGGAAAAAAACGACTTGTCCGGTTTGCGGCGCTGAGGCTGAGAGAGAGACCGATACTATGGATACTTTCGTTCAAAGTAGCTGGTATCAATTCAGATATGTAAGCGATTTTCATAAATATAAAGACGTGCCGTTTAGAAAAGAAGACGAAAAATATTGGATGCCGGTAGACCAATATATCGGTGGAATCGAGCATGCTATTTTACATCTTCTTTATGCGAGATTTTTCACAAAAGCTTTAAGAGACCTCGGGTATGTGAGTGTGGATGAGCCTTTTGCAAGATTGCTAACTCAAGGTATGGTGCTTAAAGACGGAAGCAAAATGAGTAAAAGTAAAGGAAACGTGGTAGACCCTGATGAGATTGTCGCAAAATACGGAGCCGATACGGCAAGATTATTTATTTTATTTGCCGCGCCTCCTGAACAAGAACTCGAATGGAGTGATAGCGGAGTCGAGGGTGCTTACAGATTCTTAAACAGACTATATCAAAACGCAAGCAAGTGTTATAAAACTGATAAAATTCCTCAAATCGATATTTCAAAACTTACAAAAGAGGAAAAAGAAGCGAGAAGAAAAGTATATGAAACGCTAAAAAGAAGTAAAGATACGTATGAAAAAACGTTTGCTTTTAATACTCTTATCGCAAGTGCCATGGAAGCTCTGAACGCTCTAAATAAAATCGACAACAAAGATATTTATACGGAAGGGTATTGGATTTTGATGAACGTGCTTGAGCCGATTATTCCTCATATTACAAGCGAAATTAGCGAAGAGTTATTTAACAGAGAAAACTTCAAGCCTATAAAAATAGACGAAGAAGCTTTGAAAAAAGACGAAATCAACTACCCTGTGCAAGTTAACGGTAAAAAAAGAGCCGAAATCAGCGTACCTGCTGATGCGAATAAAGAGGAAGTTTTGAAAATCGCAAAAGAAGCGGTCGCAAAACAGATTGAAGGTAAAGAGATAGTAAAAGAGATTTTTGTTCCGGGAAGAATTATAAATATCGTAGTTAAGGGATAAATTTGAAAAAATTCTCCGTTTTTCTTCTTTTTTTTCTTATCGGATGCGGATATAAACCAAGTACGCTTTACCAAAATAAGATTTTGGGCGATAATATAAATGCAAAAGTAGTGATTGACCCTAAGAATCCAAGAGAAACTATTTTCTTAACGGATGCGGTAAGAGACGCGATATATACGGTTTTTGATAAAAATCTCTGTTTTAGCGGTTGTGATACTACGCTTGAGGTAAACCCGAGCGCTTCATCTTTAATACCGCTTGATTATGACGAAAACGGATATCCGATTCTTTATAGAAGTAAGGTGGTTTTGAAAGTGACTCTTAAAGATAAGAGCGGAAAAATCAGAAACTATACCGTTACGGGAACTTACGATTTTAACGTAGCACCCCAAAGCGTCTTGACCGACCAGATAAAACTTGATGCCTATAAAAAAGCGAGTATAAACGCCCTAAATAGACTTTTTGCAAAAATAACAAAAGACGGAGCCGAGCAATGACAATAAAAGAGATAGCAAAAAAAGCCCTAAATCATTTCAAAAACAGAGGATACGTATTTACGCCTGACGAATATCAAGAAATATTTTGTAAATATGCAAAGCAATACGGAGTGATTGTAGAAGATTGTAATAAAGTTTCTTATTTTCTCTCTAAGCTTGATAGTAAATATAAAGCGATAGCTAAAAATTACAATATTAAAAATTTAGACGAACTTGTCGTGTTTTTGATAAATTATCTCAATCGAGAAGATGTAAGCAAAGAAAAAGAGAATATCGAACAGCTTTTTATCTATACAAAAAGAGCGCTTGACGTCATTGCCGTGCTTCCTATTGTCAAATCAAAAAAAATAGCTATGAAACATTTGGATTTTATTAAGCCGTATATGGAAAAAGAAGAATGGGAGAAGCTAAGAAGCGAGTGGATTGAATTTTTGGACGGATTTGACGCTTCGATAGTTAGACGAGGTGCTGCGATTGCAGGAGTTAGGAGTGAGGACGCTCTTGAGGTTATAGAAGCATTGATAAAAATAGTCGAAGAAGGTCCGGATTTATCTCATCTTGTGGATAGTATAATCTACACACTCACACCAAGCTACGCACCTTTTATGGATGATGAGATTGCGGCTTTAAAAAGACAATTAAAAGAAGATTCAAGCATTATATTAACTCCCGCTTTTGCGGAGGATTTGAGAATTCTGACGAACAAAAGAATAAAACTCGATAAAGAAGAATTGAAAAGAAAACTAAAAGATTTGGACCAGATTGCGGAAAGGTTGTCTATTAAAATATTAAGAGTACTTCAAAAAACCGGAGACTCTTCTCAAGAGATTAAAGATATTAGGGTTGAACTTCAAAATTGGAGACATGAGGGAGAAGATTTTGAAAGTATAAAAGAAAAGCTTTTAAGAATTGCTATCTCTCTTGATAAAGAGCTTGACGAGTTTCAAGAAGAGATGAGAAAAGAAGATGAAGAGATTGAAAGCCTAAAAGCTAAAATCAGAATGCTTGAGAAAAAAGTAAAAAAACTCTCCCAAGAAGTGAAAACGGACTTTTTAACCAATATTGCCAATAAAAAGGCGGTAATGGAAGAGCTAAACAGGCAAGAGAGCAGCTATAAAAGATACGGAACGAATTATTCTCTTGTATTTTTCGATATCGATCATTTTAAAAATATCAACGACACCTACGGACACGATGCCGGGGATGTGGTGCTAAAATCGCTCGGTCTTTTGTTTAGAAGATACGCAAGGGATGTCGATTTGATAGGTAGATTCGGGGGAGAAGAGTTTGTGGCCATATTGCCGAACACAAATAAAGAAGGTGCGTATAAATTCGCCGAAAAACTAAGAAATATAGTTCAAAAAGCGAAATTTATGTATAAAAATACAAGAATTCCCGTAACCGTTTCGGCTGGTGTGGCAAGCAGAGAAGAGGTGAATTCTAAAGAAGAGCTTTTGAAAAAAGCGGATGAGAGACTATATCTTGCAAAAAGAAGCGGAAGAAATAAAGTTTGCGCCGATGATGAGTGTAAGTGAGTTTTTGAATAGAAAACCTCTTTTTTATAAAGAGATTGACGTTTTAAGAATGCCAAAAGCGTATAATCTTATTCGTAATAAAATCAAAATTCCTCCCGTAATTCATATAATAGGTACGAACGGAAAAGGTTCTACGGGTAGGTTTTTGGCTCATACTCTTTTGAAAAGAGGGTATAAAGTGGGGCATTATACCTCTCCTCATATTATGAAATTTAACGAAAGAATCTGGATAAACGGAGAAAATATCAGTGATGAATTTTTAGAGGAAGTTCATCAAAAACTTCAAAAATTACTTCCTAAAAACGTTATCGATTCGCTTAGTTATTTTGAATATACGACCTTTCTTGCGGCGCTTTCTTTTGAGGGGCTTGATTTTGTGATTATGGAAGCGGGTCTTGGCGGTGAATTTGACGCTACTAACGTTTTTGAAAAAGAGATATCTCTTGTGACGACTATAGATTTGGACCACCAAAGCTTTTTGGGTGATAATATCATAGATATTGCCACAACAAAACTCAATTCTATTCAAAACGAAGCAATTATCGGAAAACAGATTCACGAAGATGTCGAATGGGTGGTGCAAAAAAAGATAAATGAGGGTAAAAAAATATATAAATATCTCGATTTTTTCGAGATGGAAGAGATAGAAGAGTTAAAAAAAGAGTTTAAATTTGCTAAATTTTTGTTTCCGAATTTCTTGCTTGCGATGAGTTATTTGAAAAAAAGAGGTATTTCTTTTAGTCCTAAGGATTTGAATGATTTAAGACTTCCCGGAAGATTTGAGGAGATTGAAAAGGATTTGTGGATAGATGTGGGGCATAATCCTCTTGCGGCAAGGGAGATTGTAAAATCTTTGCCTAAAAAAGTGAATCTTGTATATAACACATACGCCGATAAAGATTACGAAGAAATTTTGAAGATTTTAAAACCTAAAATTAACAAACTCTATTTGATAGATGTAAAAAACGATAGAATAGAAGAAAAAGAAAAAATAAAAAAAACGGCCGAAAAATTGGGTATTGATGTGGAAGAATTTAAGAAAATCAAAAAACCTATGCTTGTTTTCGGGAGTTTTAGCGTTGTCGAGGAGTTTTTGAAATGGAAAAAATCTCTAAAATAGTCGAAGTTATAAAAGAATATAATCCGAAATCTATTTACCTTTTCGGTTCAAGAGCCAGAGGCGATAATTTAAAAACTTCCGATATCGATATAGCTGTGGATTTGAAACTCGATTTCAGAGAAAAAAGAAAATTAAAAGAAAAAATAGATAAAGTTGCGGGACTTTATAGTGTGGATTTGGTTTTTTTTGATGAAATGAGTGAAAAATTTAAAGAAAAAGTGATTAAAGAAGGAAAAAAATTATGACGAAATCCGAAGCTCTTTTAAAGATTGAAAATTTTCAAAAAGCTTTAAGCAGACTTGAAGAGGGGGTAAAAGAGGCAAAAAACGAACTTGATAAAGACGGAGTTATTCAGAGATTCGAATTTACGGTGGAACTTTTATGGAAAGCTTTAAGGGCGATATTATTGTACAATGGTATTGAGTGTTATTCTCCGAGGTCTTGTGTGAAAGAAGCTTTTAAAGCAAATATAATTCCTGATGAAGAGGTAATTTTAGACATGATTGAAGATAGAAACATCTCTTCTCACGTTTATAACGAAGAAAAATCCGAAGCTCTTTTTGAAAGAATAAAAAACGTCTATCTTAAATATCTTATAAATTTGAATTTAAAGGTGTAAATTGCAAGCGAAAGTATATGAGTTTTTGAAAGAGAATAAAAACAATATCGTAACGGCTAATATTAAAGAGGCGTTGAATATTGCGGAAGTATATAAATATTTAGATATACCCGTTGTGGTTTTTCCTGATTTTAGGGCGGTTTTCGGAGATGATTTGAGAAGTTTCAGAAAAGAGATATTTGAGCTTAATAACGCTTTATATAAATATTACAACGAAAATTATTATTTCGTCTCTCCTTACGCTACGCTTATGAAAAAACTTCCCGTAAAAAGATATTATCGGGATATTGATATAAATTTCGGAGATGAAATAAACCTCAACGAACTAAAAGAGACGTTAATTTTTTGGGGATATGAGGTTGTTGATATCGTGAGCGAAAAAGGTGAGGTGAGTTTTAGAGGGGATATTTTCGATATTTGGCCTATTAATTACGAAAAGCCTTTTAGGGTCTCTTTGTTTGATGTTGAGGTGGAAAGTATAAGAATTTTTGACGAGACGAATCAAAAAAGTATCGAAGAAGTGGAAAGTTTTAAGATTATTCCGGCAATTGCCGCTTTGGATAAAGAGGAGTACGAAAAAATCCAAGACGAAATAGCAAAAAGCGAGTTTGCGACATTTTATAAAGATTTTTATTCTCTCGGGTTTTGGTTTTTAGAAAGAGATTTTATAAATGATTTCGTTTTGCTTCACGATATAACTCAAGAGATAGAAGAATACAGGGAGTTTTATAAAGAGTTTAACGAAGCCGTTGTGAATGCTAAGATAATTCCTCAAGGTGAATGCAAGGATTGCAAGTGGAGAATAGAGGATAAAAAAATATTGATTGATCAAAAACCTTGGGATGGCAAAACTCCTCTTGAAATAGTGGCTAAAAACGAAATTTTACTTAAAGAATACGACCTTTTTGAATTTGTAAAATATAAAGCTCCGCTTGTAAAATGGATAAAAAATTCGGCTCATGTCAATTTTGCTTGCAATGACAAAATAGTTATTTCTCTAAATCCTCCTGAATTTGAGAAAAAAAGAAAAGTCTCTCTTGCGATAGACGAGCTTAAAAAAGGAGATTTCGTAGTTCATCAGCAGCACGGAATCGGTAAGTTTATGGGGCTTAAAAAAATGGAGGTTTTAGGAAAAATAGGAGAATTTGCGGAAGTGTTATATGCTAATGACGATAAATTGCTTTTACCTGTCGAAAACCTTAATTTGATAGACAGATATATTGCCCCGGGCGGTGTAATTCCTACACTTGATAAACTCGGAAAAGGTAGTTTTGCAAAAAAACTCGCAAAAGTAAAAGAAAAAGTTTATGCAATTGCAGCGGATATCATAAAACTTGCCGCCGAGCGTGAAGTGATAGAGCCTATTAAGTTGGATTTTAAAGGAGTGGAAGAGTTTATAAAAAAAGCACCTTTTACTCATACGCCGGATCAGAAAAAGGCGATTGAAGAGATAATTAGCGATTTCAAGTCAAAAGTTATGGATAGGCTGCTAAGCGGTGATGTCGGTTTTGGAAAAACCGAAGTTGCGATGGTTGCAAGCTTTATAGTGGCAAAATCGGGCTATCAGGTGGCGGTAATTGCACCTACTACCATTTTGGTTAATCAGCACTACGAAAGCTTTAAAGAGAGATTTAAAGATTATCCTGAAATTAAAATTGCCAAACTTGACAGATTTACTTTAAGCAAAGAGAAAAAAGAGATAATCGAAGGCGTAAAAAAAGGCGAAATAGATATCTTAATTTCAACTCATGCCGGACTTAACGTGGAATATAAAAATTTAGGGCTTGTGATAATAGACGAAGAGCACAAATTCGGCGTAAAACAAAAAGAGGCGCTCAAAGAATTCGCTAAAAACGTACATACTTTATATATGAGTGCGACGCCTATACCAAGAACTCTTAATATGGCTCTTAGCAAGATAAAATCAATCTCAACTCTCGAAACCGCTCCAAAAGGCAAACAAGAGACCAAAACGTTTGTAAAAGAGTGGGATGAAAATTTAATTAAAGAAGCGATTTTAAGAGAAATCAGAAGAGGCGGTCAGATTTTTTATATCTATAACAACATCGCGTATATCGAACAAAAGAAAAAAGAACTTCAAGAGTTGTTGCCAAATCTTAGAATCCTAACTCTTCATGCCAAAATGACTCCGAGTCAGATAGAAAAAGGGCTTGTTGATTTTATAAACGGAAAATACGATTTGGCTTTGACGACTACTATCGTAGAAAGCGGGATTCATATTCCTAATGTCAATACCGTAATCGTAGAAAACGCCGATAGATTCGGAATAGCGGACTTGCATCAAATAAGAGGAAGAGTGGGGCGCGGTAAAAATGAAGGGTATGCTTACTTTTTGGTAAAAGATAAAGAAGAGTTAAGCGAAGATGCCAAAAAAAGACTTTTGGCTCTTGAAGAGAATTCGTTTATCGGAAGCGGACAGGTTTTGGCTCTTAAAGACCTTGAAATTAGAGGCGGAGGAAATATCGTAGGTGCCGAGCAGTCCGGACAGGTTAAAGGGGTTGGGTATTCGATGTATATCAAAATGCTTGAGGATACCTTAAAAGAGATGTTGGGTGAGAAAAAAGAAGAGAGCGAAGTTGAGGTTAAGCTAAATATCAACGCATATCTTAGCGATAAAATTATTACCGAAGACAGACTAAGACTTGATTTATATAAACGTCTCTCACGTGCCAAAACGTTAAAAGAAGTGTTTGAAATCGAAAAAGAGATTGTCGATAGATTCGGAAAAATAGATACACCTACTCAAAACTTCATAGAAAAGATAAAAATAAAAGTTTTAGCACAGCAAAAAGGTATAAAAGCTATTTCAAACTACGGACAAAATATTTCTATACAATATGAAAACGGAGAAAAAGAAGTAATAAAAGCTCCTGCTAAAGATGATGAAATAATTCTTGAGACAATTATAAATAAACTGAAAGAAAAATGATATAATTTCAATCCCTGGAGAGGTGGCCGAGTGGTTTAAGGCGCACGCCTGGAACGCGTGTGTGGGTTAACGCCCACCGCGGGTTCGAATCCCGCCCTCTCCGCCATTACTTCAAAAACTCCGTAATTTCGGTATCTTTAAAAAATTAACGAGGTAAGTGTCAGTCGTTTTTGGCGGATTTTTACTGACAATTTAACTGACAGTTAATAAATAAAGAGAATAATATAAACTTAAACTTATATACTTATATAATATTTAGTTCAAAAACATAAAAATTAAACGTATTCCCTTCAGAAATTTTCATTTCAATTTTATCTAATTTATTGTATAGTTTTGGATACACAAGTATAGGGTAAATTTTTTTATTCTTCATTCTTACTTCGCAATCTCTTTGAAGTTTAGCAATGTCATCAAAATTTATATATTCTAAAGAATCAATGATTTTCCATTTAGCATCTATTATTAACATAGACTTGTTTAAAGTAATTACTACATCTGGTTTTGATTTTTTTTCTACTATTTTATTTTTATTTTTTAACTTATATTTTTTTATGGGCTCTTTTTCTACTAAAGAATATTTGAATTTATGTTTAAAATAATCATAAATTATAAACTCATACAATTTCTCAGGTCTTATAAATAATGAGTCGGAATAAAGATTATAGTTGATATTTTTGTTTTCTTCTTCCAAAAAATTCTCCATTCCAAATAAAGATAGAATATTAAAATATAAACTTTTTGTATTTTCTTTTTTATTAAAGATTTTATATGTTTTGTTACTTGTTAAATTTTTTAATGTTAATTTATAACCGTCATCGGCTCTGAACTTTCTTAACAGAAAATTTTGTAATTTTTTAGTTTTTTTTAATAATTGATTTTTATATTTTTCATCATTGATAAGACTTATTTTAAATCTTTTAAATAACTTTAAAGATGCATAAGTTATATTTGCAATTTCTGAAAATTTTTTATATTTTGTTTTTATTTGGTGTATTTTAGTTTTGTTTATTTCTTTTATATTTTTGATTAAGTCAATCTGATATTTAACAGATTGGGATATATATGGTATTTTTTCTTTTTTTAACGACTTATAATATTTAAAAAACTTTTCAATCTCATTTAAAATTGATAAAAATTTATAAAAAACAAATTCTTCAATTTCTGTAACTTGTCCAAGATTTTTATCTTTAAAAACTGTTGCCAAGTCTTTATTGGTTTCTTTTTTTTTATAATTATATTCTTTATATTTATTGCTTATTTCATAATGTTTTATCAAAAAGTTTATAAATATTTTTACTTTTTCATTATCAGGTAAATCTGAACTTATAATTTTAGGCAAGATATATATTTTATAATATATATCCTCGTTTTGAAACAAAAAATATCCGATATAATTATTTGATGCTTTTTCAAAAATGAAATTAAACTCTTTTTTAATTTTTTTTTGATTTATACCATCTAATTCATCTAACAATACATCTATTTTATCGCTTTCACTTATAAAAATGACTTCATTTTTCATTGTTGTTATTACTTAAAAATGAATATATTTTATTTTGCAAATAATCAACTATGGTTTTATAATTTTCCCAGTTTTCTTCTTTAAATATTTCATTGTCTAAATTTAATTTATTTATTGTTTTATCAAATATTTTTTTGAGTGTTTCAAATTCAATTTCTTTAATCTCTTTAAATTCCACAATCACTTTTAAAAGCGCTTTGTAAAACTTTTCATTTGAAAAACCGTTTACATCAATCCAGTTAGCATGACCTATTAAAAATCTGTCCGGATGTATTTCATCTTTAAATGTTTCTAAAATGGCATTATTCATTGTTTCAAAAAATTCTTTTACTTTTTTATCTTTTATAACATTTGGATTTGGATAGATTTCTATAACGTCAAATCTTCTGAGAAGATTGTCTTCAATTACTTTTTTATCATCCCTATAATTTGAAGTGCAAAAAACATACAGATTATCAGGAAATATCATTTCTCTAAATTCCCCGTCGCTTACTAAATTCGGAATTTTTACAGAATGAAACGAATGTCCATCTGCTATATTGTTTTCATAAAATTTTATTAAATCTTCGATAGAATATTCTTGTGCCAAATCTGCATTTAAATCTTTTAATTTCGCTCTTTTCGAAGGTTCTATTAAATAAATCAAATCCCCTATTAGTTCATTAAGGCTGTTTTCTTGAATCTCTTCAAGTACCAGTACAAAAGGCTCGTAAGGATTGTATAAAGCATTTTGAATATGATTCAAAACCAAACCTTGTTTTTCTTTATAAATAACTTGTTCATTTTTTGTGGTAATGGCAATTCCCTGCATCAAATCAGCATTTGAGGAAGCAGAATGGATGTTTATTTTAAGAACATTGTTTTTATAATTTTCAGTACCTTTTTTTAATTCGAGTTTCTCTTCTATAATTTTGTCAATTGTTGTTGACTTCCCTGTGCCTGGGACACCCTTAAAAAGGATGTTTTTTAGGGGGAAAGACAAATTTCCGAAAGAAGTTAAGTTTAACAACTGTTTATTGTTTTCAAAAGTATCTATGTTTTTACTTTTAATGTTTAAAATAAAATCCGCTTCTTTTTCATTCAATGAAACAAATGTTTTTCCGTTTTTTGTTTTATATAAAACGGTGTAGGGCAAATCTGTTTCAATTTCCGTAAATTTATCGACTTTGTCTAATTTTTTATTGTTAAATCCATATTTTTCTATTACAGTAAAAGCGGCTTTGTTTAAATCGTCGTAAATAAAAATTTCGTCGCCTTCCTTTAGTTTTTCATAATTTTCATATTTTGTAAAATCTAGATTTTTATAATTTCTTTTTCCCATCCAAATCATAGTATTTCCTCCAGTTTATCAAAACAATGTAACTGTAACTTTCCATCATAAGGAACACCTATATATTGTTTACCGCATCCTTGCACTTCGAATAAAGTAAATTCTGTTTTCGAGTTACCAAATTTTCCTTTTTCATTAGTTTTTGATATATTAAAGTTGTTTAAAAAGTTTTCATTTATATAATCATGGCCATTCGGTGAATTATCAATCAATATGCGGTATAAGTTTTCTTCAGGTTTTTTGGGATATTTTTCTAAAATATATTTAAAAAAATAATCTATTTTTATTTTAATGTGACAGTTTTGATTATCAAATATGATAAAAATCTCAATTATGTCCCTTGGCATTATGTTATTATCGTTTACATATGATGTCAACTGAAACCTTAATTCGTTATTTGGTTGCTCTCTAAGGGTTAAATAAATGCTTTTAGACTCATAAGTTTTCCCTTTTACAACATCAATTATTGAACAAGATACTTTACTGGAGCCGCCTTTGTTTTCAATTTTTATGTCTGAACCGTTAATTTTAGTGATTTTTCCATTTTTTGCTTTTTCCCATAATTTTTGAAAAACTTTTGAATTTGTTACATTGATATATTTATCACTTCCTGCCCATCCGCATAACTGTCTGTTTGCAATAACCCTGATTGTATAATTGTTTTCACCTATTGTTATTTCTTGCATTTTAATTTCCTTTATGTAACAATTTTTTATAAACCCTTGCAAAAACCCTTGACATAAGAGGGGGGACCGCGTTTCCTATTTGCATAAATGTGTTTAAATACGGTCCTAAAAATAAATAATCATCGGGAAACGACTGTATTCTGGCCGCTTCTCTTGGAGTGATGCTTCTGATTTGCGTAGGATGAATATGGGAATGCCCGTCCATTTTTAAATGAGCGGTAATTGTTCTTGAAGGTAAATTTTCAACTAATTTGAAATATTTATCTTTAAATATATGGTTTCTGTGTTTATACGGCATAATATGTTGAATTGATTTTGCCGTTGAATCTTCACCTTGTTTTAAAAGGGAATATATTTGCCTATCATTTTCATTGGTGTATCTTGCCTTGTGGTTAAACACAAATATATTTGATTTATGGTTGTTTATTATATTAAGGTATTCATTTGTTCCATATGTGTTTATGTCAACTTTTTTACCTGAATGTTCGCAATCTTTTTCTGTCATGTTTTTTATTTTAGCGCATTCTAACGGCTTTATGTTTGACAAGGCATCTTTTAATACAAATTTTGGATTTTTTTGTAATTCTTTGTTAATTTCTTTAATAACGTTTTCTACTTTAATAGAATGTTTTTTGGCAAATTTTTTTTCAATTCCTATATAAAACAACCTGATTCTTTTTTGGGGAACTGAAAAATCTGTGGCATCAAACAAATCATATGCCACGTCATATCCTATTTTTTTAAAATCCTGCACAACCTGATCGGCCACTTTAAGCATTCCTCTTACATTTTCCATTAAAATCATTTTCGGTCTGACCAAGTTTACAACATCAACAAAATACTTGTATAAAACATTACGGGGGTCATCTATAATTCTTCTCTGATTAGCCGTGCTGAATGACTGACAAGGAGGTCCGCCTATAATAACGTCTATTTCAGAACACGCAAAATTATTAATCTCATTTACCAATTCTTTTATGTCTTTTTTTATAATTCTGTCGGAACTAATTTCAGGATGATTGAATTTATATGTTTCTAAAGCGGTGTCGTCAATGTCGTTTGCCAGTTCGACTTTAAACCCTTCTTGTAAAAACCCTAAACTAAAACCTCCGGCACCTGCAAACAAATCTATCAAATTATATTTTTTTTCTTTTTCTTTTTGTTGCAGTTCATGCCTATATGTATTTGAAAATTTGTTTAAAAACTTTAAATTTAAGCATTCATAATAATATAAAGATTTATGTAACAAACTGTATCTGCTTTTTAATAATAATTTTAAATGTTTTAATTCTTGGGTGTTTTTTATAATTCCCATTTCCAACAATTTGGACACGACAATGATATTATCTTGTTTTTCGATTTCAAATGCTAAAAAATTTTTAAATATGTCAGGATGGTTTCTGTAAATATACTTCGTTACCATATCTATGATTAAATCAATTTTTTCAATAAAAAATTTTTTTTGCTTCGTTGACAAAACAAATATATCATCATACAGCATTAAAAACCTTTGTCTATTTTTCTTAAATATTTTTTTATTACGATAGCTATATATTTTGCCAACAAAGGGGGAACAGCATTTCCAATTTGTTTAAACTGTTGGGTCATAGAACAAGGAAACACAAAATCATCCGGAAAAGATTGCAGTCTTGCAGCTTCCCTGGGCGTCAAAGTTCTGGATTGTGTAAAGTCCGGATGTATAAATTGATTACCGTCTTTTGAGAGGTGCGCTATTATTGTTTTTGATGGTGCGTCATAAAATTGAACAGCATAACTATTGTTAAACAATCTGTTTTTTTCATGTTTTAGATGCGGATATTTTTCATATAATTCAAATAATGTGATTTTTTCTTTAGCCATTATTTTATATCTTTCCTGATCAAGTTCATTATGGTTTCTGGCAACATGATGACAAAGTTTCATAGTCTTTTTTTTTCTTATAAGTTTAAGATAATGATTCCATTTTTTTATTGTATGTACAATACATTCTTCCCCTTCTCCGGGTTTAAGCTTTGGTAAATCCGCTATGGCATCTTGTACAGTGGTGTTTTTTTTATGTTTTGCAATATTATTTAAATCTTTATATATGTTTTCCACTTTTATTTTTAAGTCTTTTCTTACACCTATAATTATAACCCTTTTTCTTTCTTGAGGAATTCCAAAATCTTTTGCATTTAGTGTTAAAATCTTTTTGTTTTCCAGTATGTTGTAATTCTGTTTCATGTCTTTAAATATGTCTTTAATAATATATTTACCGTTTATTTTAGTTGACAATATCCCAGTTACATTTTCAAAAACAAAAAATTTAGGTTTAAAAAAGTTTAAAATTTTTATGTAGTTTTCATATAAATAGTTTCTATAGTCACATTTCATACCATGTTTATCTCTGGCTTTGCCTAATGAAGAAAAAGACTGACAAGGAGGTCCGCCTATAATAACGTCAACTGTATCATCATTTATAACTTTTTGCAATTTGTCATGAATCTCGGGATTTGTAATGTCTTCTTCCAGAACTCTTTTGGTAACATCCTCTTTTGAATAACCATAAAATTCCATTCTCTTTCTTAATGTCTGACAAGCGTATTTATCTATTTCTATATGTGCTAATGCTTTGAAGTTTGTTTGATAAAATCCCTCTGCAAATCCGCCTGCTCCCGCAAACAAATCAATAAAACCATACGCCATTTATTTCCTTTTAAGACATCAATGATAACTTGTTGAAATTGTATCAAATAATGTATTATATAATTAAATAATTAAAAAACTTACAATAAAAAAGGTTAAATATGACCAGATCTGAAAATATGAAAAGAATAAAATCGAAAGACACATCAATTGAATTAATTCTTCGTAAAAATTTATGGAAAAAAGGTGTAAGATATAGAAAAAATTGCAAAGATGTTTTTGGAAAACCAGACATATGTATTAAAAAATATAAGCTTGCTATATTTTGTGATAGCGAATTCTGGCACGGAAAAGATTTTCTTGAAGGCAAGATACCTAAAACAAATCAAAAATTTTGGATTGAAAAATTTCAAAGGAATATTTTGCGCGATAAACAAGTTAATTCATACTTGGAGGAAAATGGATGGATAGTTTTGAGATTTTGGGAAAAAGATATTAGAAAAAATACGGATGAATGTGTAAAAAAAATAATTCAAACTATAATTGATTTAAAAAAGCAAAATGGCTTTCTCAATAAAACTATGAAAGTTTGACACTAACGGGTGAAAAAAACACAAACAGCTTGTCCAAATTAGATATTATGACCACTCTAATGAACCCTTATTTGTATTAATTGCAAATGAATTTGTTTTGTTTTTTTTATTATATGTTTTATTTTCTTTTGTTGTTTCCTTTTCATCTTTTTTTATTTCCGCATAATCCCTTTCAACTTTAAGTTTAGCGTTTTCATTTTCTAAATCTTTAATTTTTGTTTTTAAAATTTGATTTTTTTCTTTTTCTTGTTTCAGTTCTTTTTGAAGTTGTTTAACTCTGAAAACTGCATCAATAAATTCTTTACCGTAGTCTTTTGTAGGTGATGTTGTGGATTTGATTATCGTTTTAGCCTTATCTGTTTTAATAACTTTTTCTTTATTGAGGATACTTGTTTCGGTTGAGTGTTTCTCGATAAGCTCAAGCTGTCTTTTTCGGATTTTCTCTTTGATTGAATTTTCAAATTCGTTTAGCATATGATTTATATCTTTAAGCTCCGTTACTTTTAAAAGTTTTTTGATTTGGGATAATGTTTGATAATCTTCTTTGGTGAAAATTTTGTATTGTTTGTTTTCTTCTTGGAGTTTATTATAGTCTTTCATCTGTTCTCTTAACTCTTTGATTCTTTTTTTCAAATCCTTTTTTGGTAAGTTCGAGTTTTCTGATTTTGGCGTCTTTAAGCAATAAATCTTTTTTAAGTTTTTTGTTTTCCTCTTCAGTTTGTTTTCTTAAATTTTTTTTTTTTTCAAGTTCTTTTTTTAATTTTAAAACTTCATCGTTTTTAAGTTTCATGGCTCTTTTGTATTCGTAGGTATTAAGTCTTTTTGGTCTTTTTTTCTTTTCTTGCGTATAGTTTACGCCTCTTGGCATGTTTAAGAGTTTTGCGATTTCATCCTGAAGGGTGATTAAATCTTTTCTGTCCATTTTTCTTCTGACACTCACACCTTCGTTGTCTATTCCCATAAAGAATATATGAGCGTGATAGTTTATAATTTTGTTTCCGTTTTCGTCAATGTGTCCTTCGTCTTTGTGGATTGAGTATTGGATTACATTTGTGTTATATCTTTTCTCAATAAACCTGACTACTTTTTCCAAATCTTCTTTTGAGTGTTTTTCATTAAGGTTGATTATCGCACTGAAAAGGGTTATCGTTTTTTTATGAAGTTTTTTACCAGTTCTTCTTTGATAAAGTTCCGTTCTTTTTTTAAGTTCCGAAAAGTATAACTTCATGGCTTCATTTGCTTTTATATTGCAGTAATTATTATCTTTACTAAATATTGGATTGTTTGTGTTCTTTTCCCTGCTGTTGTGATAGAATTCACCGATATTCGCTTTTTCTATATGGATTGAGGATTTTCTAACCATAGCGTAACTCCTTTACGCACTTGCGATTGTGAGCTTGTCGAACAATTGCGTAGTGCGTACGCACTACACGTTTTCGTAAACTCAAACGTTCGTGCTTTTCAATCTATTTATATGAGTTTGAATTTTTTTAATGGGTTGCAAGAAAAAAGAAGAAAAAATTTGGAAAGAAAAGTTAGTTTATTGTGGAAGATGTTTGAGGTTGTTGAATGTTATTGTTTGGAAGTGAGAGAAGTTTGTTTAATTCAGATTGAGTAATATTAATCTGTTCTTTTATCTTTTTTATTTTAGATTCAAGCAGGGCTTCTTCTTTTTGCAGTTTTTCAAGTCTGTTGATTAATTGTTTTATTTTTCTGTAATCCATGGGATAACTCCTTTTGAGATTAATTATAATAAAGAAGTTATATTTGAATCGTTTTAGTGAAAAAAATAAAAAAATTAATAAATTTTTAGAAATTTTTTCAATTTCGAGTTTTTTTGAAATTCTTTATTATAATTAAGTAACAAAAAGGATAAGCCTATGAAACCTTTTTGTTACTCTACCTCTAAAATGGCAAACTATCTCGGTGTAAGCAAAGACTTTCTTCTTAAAAACAAGAATAAACTCTTCAAAAAAGGAATCCATTATTACGAACCTTACGGAATAAAAAAAACGTTATGGAACGTTACCCAGATGGAAAAATGGATAACGGGTAAAGAGGAAAATCCTTTTAAAGAGATTTTAAATGAGCTATAATTGTATTACGATTGACACTTACCTCATAGGAGGTAAGAGATGATAGAAAATCCAAAAGTCAGTTTGTTTAATAGAAAAGGGAAATTATACATTCAGTATTATATAAACGGCAGGTGTGTTCAAAAATCACTCAAAAGGGATTACACCAAAGAAAACATTAAGCTCGCTAAAAAATACGTTATTCCCGAAATCGAGAGAAAAATACTTTTAGGCGAGATTCAGGATAACAGGGTTAAGCCTAAAGAGTTTGAATATTACGCCACCATATATTTAAGACAAAAAGAAAACCTGAAAAGCTACTATGAATATGAAAACATTGTTGTAAACCAGCTCTTCCCGCTTTTTAAACACAAAAAGGTAAACGAAATCACCAAAGGCGAAATAAAAGAGTGGGTTGATAAAAGGCTTAACGAGATAACGTCTAAAAGGTTAAGGAATATCCTTAATATATTAATCGCTATTTTAGATATTGCGGTAGAGTATGAACATATACAAATCAATCCCGCTAAAAACATTAAACTGCCTTCCCATAAAAAAATAAGAGATATGAAACCTTTTAACGAAGAAGAGGTTAAGCTCTTAATAAACAATGCGAAAGGTCAGTTTAAATGTTATTTGGCTATCGCTTTTTACACTGGAATGCGTCCCGGTGAGATTATAGCTCTTACGATAAGCGATATTAATCTTAAAGAGATGTATATTAACGTAAACAAAAGAATAAGAAAAGGCGAAATCGATACACCAAAAACAAAAAACTCTTTAAGAAAAGTTCCAATATTTCAAAACCTTAAACCTTACCTTGAAGAGCTGATTAAAAAAGCCAAAGAAAATAAAACGTTTAACCTTTTCACAACAAAAACGGGTAAAAGGTATTATTCTTCCGACAAACTTCATCCTCATTGGTATGATTTACTTCAAAAGTGTAATATCGAAAAAAGGGTGATGTATAACACAAGACATACGTTTGCCACACTTGCCATTAAAAGAGGCGTTCCGATATTCAACGTATCACAGATACTCGGACACAGAAACACTCAGGAAACCCTTGAGACTTACGCCAAATTTATCAATAACGAACACCTGCAGCTTGACAGAAACCTGGAACTTTTTACTGACAGTTCCACTGACAGTGTGTCGAAAAAGGCGTAATTTCGGTATTGTCAACATGTCCCGCCCTCTCCGCCAGACTAATTTCTTCATTTATCTAAATCCTTTTTTAATAACGTTGTTATGTTTCTATGGAAAATTTAAATATGATATGGTTTTTCCACTTTTTTGGCACAAAAGTTTGATAGGATTATCAAAATCGTTTAATTTTAAAAGGGTGCTTGAAATGAATAAATTAGTGTATTTAGTTGGAGCTTTTATTTTTATAGTCTTTACGGGATGTGCTGTTACTGATTCTACTCAGGTTGTAGCTCCAAAGATTATAAAAAACACTTCACAAGAACAGCTAATAAATAAAAAATATAGAACATTAAATGTTGAAGAGTTAATTTCGATTAATGAGCCGTTTAAAATAATAAAAAAATATGTGAAATATATAAAATGTGACGAATATGCTAAAAAACCGTTTGTCGCTACGGATTGTAGATTATCAAGAAAAACTGATTACAAAAATATTGACAAAGTTTTGAAATATTTAGTTTCTGTTGAAAATAAAATTGTTAATAAAAAAGAAAAAGCGTTTTATTATAAAAATTTAGCTTATTTATTTAGTTTGTTAAACGATGATTATCAAGCAGTTTATTATTTAAAAAAATCATTAAATATTGATAATTATTTGTGTAAAAATGTTAGATATTCTTTAAATAAAAGTAGTTATTGTGTAAATTTAAATGTGAAAAGTTTTTATAGTGATGGTGTACCGTTATTATATGATTATTATGAATTGGGAGATTTGAGTGCGAATTTGGATGATAGTATATTTTATTATAAAAAAGCAGTATTTATAATAAATAAATTTTCTCCGGTTACGAATTTGAAAAAATTAGTAAGAACCGATCCGAAATTAAGTTATAAAATAATTGACAAAAAATCAAAATATTTAGATTTGCTAAATAAAAAGTTAGAATTGTATTTTAGTCTTGTTTATTTATATAAAGAAAAAAAAGATTATAAAAAAGCTGGTTATTATCTAAAAAAAGCTTATGATTTAGATAAAAACATTTTAAATTTTACGTATTATAGTTATTTACATTCGAGAGATAAAGATTACAGTACTATTTCAAGTGTAAATGAATATAAAGAAGAATTGATAAAATCAAAGTTAAATTATTTAATTAATAAAGCAAGAATTTATAGTGAATATGATAGAAAAAAAGCAATAAAAACATATCTGGATTATTATAAAACATGGAAAAGTTTTGGTGAGCTTAAGAAAAAAGATGAAATTTTATTGGTTAAAACAAAATATGACGAGCCTATAAATAAATTAAAAAAATATAAATATGTTAAAAATAAAAAATCATATCAGTATTTAATGAATTTAACTTTATTGGGAGTTACCAACCCTTCACAAATAGATAAAAAAATTACCGAATTAGAATATGCGAAAAAAAATGAGTTAATAAAAATTGAAAAAAAATATTCTTATTTGAAAAATTGTAAGAGTGATAGTTTGTATTATGCTTGTGTAAGAGATTTTTACGGATTGCTTAGTTATTTAGAGTTTTTTAAATTAGCAAATGTCGTTAATAAAGACGAATTTTTAATAAATTTATTGAAATATATTGAAAGAAATAAATTGTATTATCAAGATTTTTATATGTTTTCTGTTAATTATAAGCCATATTTATATTATTCATTCGGTGAATATTTTTTTGAAGAAGGAAATTACAAGTTATCTTTTAGTAATTTAATCAATGCGGCAGAAAATAAGAATAATTATAATAATTACATTTTTAACGGCGAATATTATTATATGTTGGGTGTTTCGGCTCAAAAATTGGGTTATTATGCAGATGCTTTGAAGTTTTATGAAAAATCTATAAAAGAGATGAATAAAGATATAATCAGACTGAGTACAAATGAGCAAAAGAAATTAATTGAAAAAAACAAAAACATAATTGCTAATATGATAGATTCTGCAATTGAAGCAAAAAAAACTTATCAAGATATTAACGGAGCTTTATTTGAAAAAGCCATAAATTATTCGTTGAATTACAAGAATTCACTATTTGAAATCGAAGATTATATTGCAAGTTTATATTATAAAACAAATGATTTTGAACTTAAGAGTTTAATAAGAAGTTATTTTAATTTAAAAAGAAAATTAAATGAAAATTATATTAAAAATAAAGATACTAAAGATTTGGAAAATCAAATAAAAGTTGTTTACAATCAAATATTGTTTTATAAGCCTTATAAAACTACGTTTGTTAGAAGAGAAGATGTTGCGAAAAATTTAAAGGATGATGAACTTTTTGTCAATATAATTTATTCGAACAAACGATATTACATTTTTTATTTTGATCATGAAGATAATTTCGGATGGAAAATATTTAATGAAAAAAACTCATTTTTGTTAAATAAAAAAATAAAAATATATCAAAAGTTGGTTAAACAATTAAAAAGAAATCCTTATAATGCAAGAATAGTTAGACAAAAAAATAAAATTACTAATCAAATATACAATGATTTATTCGGATTTTTAATAAATGATAAAAATATGTCTTTTAAGAAATATAAAAAAATTATAATTTTTTCAGATGGTCTTTTAAGACTTATCTCTTTTGGAGAGTTATATGATTTTCATAATAAAAAATATTTAATTGAAGAAAAAGAAATTTCCTATGTCCCTTCGGCAAAATTTTTACTTGACAAATCTGTGAAT
The DNA here is from genome assembly GCF_003752135.1 of Caminibacter pacificus. NCBI lineage: Bacteria > Pseudomonadati > Campylobacterota > Epsilonproteobacteria > Nautiliales > Nautiliaceae > Caminibacter > Caminibacter pacificus. Next base: position 409,315 of record NZ_RJVK01000002.1, on the reverse strand, counting down.
AAACAGATTAAAAATGCGATAATTTTTGCAGCTCCGGATTTTAATAAAGGTGTGGGAAGTAAGAAATTTAGAGGAAGCGGAATTATTACAATTAATGATCTATTTAGAGGAATGAAATTTTCTCCTTTACCAGGAACTTTAAAAGAAGCGAAAGAATTACAGGCTATTTTTAATATCAATAAACTTCACGAAAAAATATATTTAAAAAAACAAGCCAACGTTTATAATTTACTAAGTATCAATTCTCCTACAATTTTACATATTGCGACTCATGGATTTTATATCAATTCAGATAAAGTAGTAAATCCGATGTTAAAATCAGGTATTGCTCTCTCAGGTGCAAATAAAACTAAAGAAGGAATCGTGACGGCTCTTAAAATTACAGGACTTGATTTGGATAATACCAATTTAGTTGTATTATCTGCATGTGAAACAGGAGTAGTAGACTTAAAATCAACCGATAATGTAAGTGCTTTAAACAAATCTTTTTTACTTGCGGGTGCTAAAAATGTCATTTCTACTTTATGGGAAATAAATGATAATGAAACGGTGAATTTTATGAAGTTATTTTATAAAGAGTATTTAAAAACAAACAATGTTTCAGAAGCATTAAGAAATACTAAAATAAAATTTATTAATGATTATAAATCGTCTGTATATTGGGCACCGTTTATTTGTTTTGAAAAGTGAAGTTAAAGGATAAATCGATATGCTAAAGAGACATTGTTCGGTTAATTTTTTAAAGGTTTTTATTATTGTTGGTATTTATTTTTTAATAACAAATTTTTTATCAAAAAGTGAATTTATAAGAAGTAATTATTCTGATTATTCTTTTGATTTGGTAAATTTAATTTTATTAAAAACTCCTGACTTATATCCGGATACGCCAAAAGTTTTTGTAGTTCATTTTGATGATAGGTTTTTAAAATCTAGAAATCTTTTAAATAAAAATAATGAGCCTACATATGGTTATATTTTTCCAAGAGAATATATTGCCGATTTTATAAAAAGACTTGACAATAGAATAAAAAGAGTAGGGTTTGGGCCAAAGGCTTTATTTATCGATTATGACTTTTCTTATAGTTCCATGCCTTTAAATAACGGATTGTCTCGCGGAGATAAAAAGTTAATAAATATTTTAGCGAAAGATAGAAATTATACAATTTATCTTCCTCGTATATCTTCATATAATTTTATAGCAGACTCTAAAAATGAAAAAATACAGAAGCATATTAAAGAAAAGAAAATAGTTTTTGTGAGTCCGAAATTGTATGTAAATAATGACGGCGATATAAGAAGATACAAACCTTTTGACGTAATAGATGGTAAAACATATAAAAATATAATAATAACTTTATATGAAAAAGATAATAACACTACTTTAAAAAATAAGCTAAATTCCTCTATATATCAAAGTAATATTTTATTTAAAGCTTACAAAGAAAATAAAGAAGGAAGAATGATTCAAAAATCTTATTGGTCAAATTTATTTAAAATTTCTGTTATGGATTTTTTTGATTTACCAAGAAAAAATAAAGATTTGAATAATAGTATAATTTTTTTAGGTAGTTCATATCAGCATAATAACGATAAATATACGCTTTTTTCTTTTCCTTTAACTTTAGAACTTAATGGAGTTGACGTATTGGCAAACGCTTATGAGACGATTAGTTTTTTTGGCGGTTTTTTAAAAGTTTTTGGGTTTAAAAGTGTTTTGGTTGTATTTTTGTTAGTTGTTACTGTAAATTGTATTGAGAATTTAGGTTTTTTTAGAAGGTTAAACGATTTTAAAAAAGTCGAATGTGAAAATACAGTTTGTAAAATTGGTATGAAAGTTTCGAACACTATTTTGTCTAAAGCATTTATTATAGGTATGTTTTTCTTTTTAGTTTCGATAATGTGTTTATTGAATTTTAAAATATGGATAGATTTTTTAGTTCTTTTGATAAGTTATAAGTTTGTTGATTTTCTTATAAAACTATTAAAGGAGAGAAAATGAAAAAGCTTTTTGTATTAGCTTTACTTGTGACTTTGTCTTTTTCACTGGAAGGTCGAGCATATGGGAATATAGTAATCAGCATTAACAATCAAATACATAAATTAAAAAATGGTGATGTCGTTAGATTATATGACGGAGATAGAATTTGCTATGTAGCCGGTAGTGGAGAATTCGAGGTATTAAATAGGTCTGTAAACGAAGATAGTTATAGCTGTTTAAATATAGTGAAAGATAGTTCGAGCAATAAGTATAAAATAATGGATAAGATAATAAAAGTACTTTTAACATCGACTGATACCGAGGTTAATGGTGTGACGCTTAGGGCGCCAAGTATTGAGGTTGATTTTAATAATGAAAAGTATTTAAGACTTAGCGTAAAAAATAAGAGTCTCCCGCTAAAAGTTAAAATATATACTAACAATAGAGTTTATACTTTAAGTGTCAATAAAAATGATATCTTATTAAGTCTTGCTAATTATAAAAAAATTAAAAAAGTTGTTTTTTTAGATAAAAACAATAAAAAAATAGTTGAAATAAAGCAATTACAAATTTAAAAAACGAACATTAAATTTAATAAAACTTTTATAAATTAAAAACTTTATCATTAATGATATAATAATTCAAAAAAAGGCTAAAAAATGGGTTTTGAAAATATTACGTTGCCGCAAGAAGAAAGCATAAAAAGAAAAGCGGATGTGGTTTTTGTTATAGATAATTCGGGAAGCATGGGGCCGGTAAAGGATGAAGTTAAAAAGCATATTAAAGATTTGGTAAATAAGCTTGAGAAAGAAGATGTTGAGAGTAGGCTCGGATTTGTATTTTACGGGCATGATGCGATATATGTTAAGCATTTTACGGATGATGTGGATGAGTTTTTGGAATCTTTCAAAGAAGTACAGACTAAAGATACGGGATGGAATGAATTTACTCTTCCGGCAATCGATTTGGCCGCCGATTTGGATTGGAGGGAAGGAGCTCATAGGTATATTGTGATTTTCACTAATGAAGACATTTACGGCGGATATGAAAGTGACGAACAAATTGCTAAATTTGACTGGCTTTTGGAAAAACTAAAAAAATTGAATATAAAAGTTTTTTATATAGGAGAAGATTGCGATTATTATAGAAAATTTAAAGAACTTCCAAACTCAATGTATATCGTGACAAAAGATTTTAAAAATTTGGACTTTAAAGAGCTTTTTGATTCTATGGCAAAAAGTATTTCTCAAAGTAGTGTTAAGAAATTTGAAAGTGACGATAATGTTGAAAAAGATATATTTAACGTACGAGACTTTTCAACGTTTATGGTGAGAGTATTTGATATATGAAGTTTTGGGACGGGATTAGTTCTAAAATAGGTATTAATGAAGCTGTAAAAGGTAAGAAGAAAAACTATGTAATTAATAAGTTTTTAGGAATTGGAAGTTTTAATAATGCATATTTGGCAAATGAAAAAGTATTTTTAAAACAATATACTTATCCTATTGGAAAACATAAAAATTTTCCAAAATTCAAAAATAGACTTAAAAAAATTTATGATAAAATCAATTATTTAAATTATACGGAAAATATTATCGAACTTTTTGAGTATAAAGACCATTGTTTTATCGCACGCAAATATGAAAAAGCGAAAACTTTAAAAAAATACATATCTCGAAATCCTTCTATAGAAAACAGGATTAATCTATTAAAAAAGCTGATTTTACCTCTTTTTGAAATTCATCAAAACGGGATTATTCATACTGATTTAAAGCCTGAACAGTTTTTGATTTTAGAAGACAAAATTATTTTGATTGATTTTGACCATTGTATAGATGAAGGGCTTAATATAAACGCTCCCGCACTTACGAACTATTGGTATTCGCCGGAGCATATAAAATACGAAAATATATCTTTTCATTCTGATGTTTTTACTTTTGGGCTTATTGTTTATAAGCTTTTAACTAATATTCATCCGTTTTATGAAATGATAAAGACTGGCAGATATGAAGAAGCAATTTTAAATAAAAAAGGATATGTACCTATCAATCAGATTTATAAAAACACCCTTCCTACTCATTTAGCAGAGTGTATTGACTTTATGATTGAGCCTGATTTTAAAAACAGACCCACTACCTCTGAAGTTTATGATGTTTTTACTAATATCGTGTGAATACATCAACCGGCTCTAAATCAAAACCTTTTAAAAGCCTTTTTGTATAATTATAGTAAATCTATGTGAGAGATAATTAAGTAAAGAAAATATGATAAATGTGGGATGTAAATATGAAATATGGAGTAATAATAGGGCGTTTTCAGCCGTTTCATAAGGGGCATGAATATGTTGTTAGGAGTATTATCAAAAAAGGATATAAGCCGATAATAATGATAGGTTCTCCTAATGTCAAAAACGAAAAAAATCCTTTGAGTTTTGAAAAGAGAAAAGAATTGATTGAGATGATTTTTGATGATGTAATTATAGAACCTTTAGAAGATAACGAAAATTGGGATATTTGGTATGAAGATATATTGCGAATTATTAAAAAACATACTGATGAATTAGAAAAAATTACGTTTTTTATTCATATAAAATCAAATGACAAAGATACTTTTATTTTTAAGGGCAAAGAGTATAAAGGCGTTCATTATGTCAAAATATTTGAAGATGAAGGGTTTGAGGTAATTAATCTGGATAAGTTTACGAATAAAAATCAATACATTCACGCAACCGATATCAGAAAAGATGAAAATTATGCAAAAGAGCATTTAGACGAAAAAATTTATAAAAGATTAAAAGATTGGGGCTTTTGGGGTAATTTTTAATTTAGAATTTTTAAAGGAAAGATAAATGAAAAAAATTTTATCTATTATTTTTTTGTTTTCTTTTATATTCGCTTCATCGCTGAATTGTAAAAGAGATGAACTTTATATTGTAGGATTGAATAAGAAAAAGGACATTATAGAATGTCTCAAATCCGGGTATGAATTTAGCGATAAATCTATAGAAACGCTTTTGAGTGACGGTGACGAAGATATTTTAAAATATCTTGTAAAGTATAAAAACAGAAAATTACAAAACAAATTTTTCCCGATTTATTTTATTAATAAGGGAAAATTTTTTGATGAATTTAAAACAAACACTTTGCAAGATAACGTAGCGAAATGTAGAATAACTAAAGAAAAAGATGTTTGTAAAAGAGCGGTTAATCTTGCTATACAATTAGAAGATTACGATACTGCTTTAGTACTTGCTTATAAAAGTAATCAAGTATATTTATTAAAAAATTATATAGAAAATTTGAAGAAGGAATATTTAATTTGTTATTATCTAAAAACTTATCCTCCCACAGCATATAAACTTTCGAAAAATCTTCAAGTTTATTGTCCTTTTAAGATTCCTAATAAATTGATTTACGAAAAATATTTGAATAATTCTTTAACAGAGGCTGCGGAAAATAATGAAACTATAAAAGCTATTAGATTTTTAAAACAAGGAGCAGACCCTAATACTAAAGGGCGACCGGTTTATATTGCGGTTGCAAAAGATAATTACCCTTTAACAAAAGCATTATTGGATTATGGAGCTTTTACTCATTATATTAATCCTTACTTCGGGTTTAATATCGTATTTAGCGCTTCGGCGGATTCACCCGAACTTTTAAAATTAATATTAAAAGTAGCTCCCGAAAGTTATGTTAATCAAGTTGTAAAAATAGGTTATGAAACTGACTATCCTTTACATTACGCATTTAAAAATCACAGATATGAAAATATGAAAATTTTATTTAAACACGGAGCTAAAATTAGAGATGACGGATTTATTTATTATTGTGCTTTTAAAGATAATAAAAAAATGTTGGATTTATTTAAAAAATACGGTTATGATCTTAATAAAAAATACGAAAAATATAAAAATTTATGCCAATAATAATGGAGTAAAAAATGAAAAAATTGTTTTTGTTGTTTAATAAACTTTACCGAAAAAAGGTATTGTTTAGCATAATTTTGTTAAGTATTGCTTTGATTTTTGGAATTTATGGGAATTATAAGATTTATGGGGATTTTTTTAAGAGTATAACTACGACTTTAAGTTATTTCGGGTTGAATTCTCCTGATAAAGTGAATTGGGAAGTTTTGGTATCTTTTATATTGATAGTTATTGTAATTTTTTTAGGGACTATAGTTTTGGTATTAAGAAATAAAATGGATGTTTTTTTAATGAAAAATAGTTTGAAAGATAAGAATATTGTCCTGTTTGGGTTTGGGGAGATTAATAAAAATTTTTTAGAGAATTTTAAAGATTCAAATAGAGAGGAAAATATTATTGTAGTTGATAAAGAAGATAAAAATTTTGATGAATTTTGGGAAAAAGGATACGTGTTTCTAAAAAAAGAAATAAATGAAGAATTACTTAATTTGTTTGATTTTGAAAATACTATCGATATCATAGTTGCACTTGGGAATGACAGAATTAATATTGATACGGCATTAAAACTTCTTGACAAATTAAAGGATATAAAGACAGAAACGAAACTGATAGTTCATATAGATGATTCGGATATCGGAGAGATTTTCTTTGAAAAAATGGAAGAAATAAAACAAATTGAAAATAAAAACGTTTTGGTAAATATTAAAGTTTTCTCGTTAAAAACTGAAATAGTTGATGATTTATTTGACAAATATGTTTTTAAACTTGTTCCTTATGAATATGCAAGATTAAATGGAGATAAGAGTGAATTAAAAATAGCAATATTGGGAAATTCGGATTTGAATTTAGAAATTATTAAAAGAATATTTATTAATTTTGTTTTTCCCAATAATTTAAAAATCAAACTTTTTTTAATTGATGAAAATGAAAAAGAGTTTTTAGAAAAAGTGAAGTATGAAACTAATTTTTCTAATCAAAAATATCCGCATATAATTTTGCAATCTAAAAAATTAACTTATGATTTATTAAAAGATAAAAGATTTTGGCTGCAAGATGATTTGATAGATGTAATAATTGCATTTGATGATGAAGATAAAAATTTAAAAATTGCTATTGATTTATTTGAAAAAGTTTTTGTTCATCAGGAGAAAAAAAACCTTAAATATCCTAATCTCTTTTTTGCAATGTTTGATGAATTATCTTTTAGTGACTATATTGATAAAAACAAAAATCACTTCAAAAACTTTTTTACATTCGGAAATTTAAAAGAGATTTTGAGTGTTGAAAATTTGCTCGATGATGAAAAGTTTGAAATTGCGATGAAAATTCATAGTAGTTGGGATAAAGAAAAAGATATAAAAAAGGCTTGGTATTCTACTTCTTTATCAAATAGATTATCAAGTATCGCTCAATATGAACATATTCCTTTAAAACTGTTGTCTTTAGGATTTGGAATATCAAAAGATGACGAAAATGATGAAGTTGAAAAATATGAAAATATAATTCAAAAAATTAAACGAGAAAATATAGGATTTGAGGAATTTTTACAGTCCGGTGATTATTTCGCACTTTGTAATACCGAACATCGTAGATGGATGGCTTATCATTTTATAAATAATTGGGAATATGATGATTTTGAAGGTAAAGATAAGCAAGAAAAAGAGTATAAAAAATCTTTGAAATTACATCATTGTCTGACTGATTTTAAAAACTTCAAATATGATTCGGTTAAAAAGACTTTTAGTTATGATTTTAATGCTTATGAATATATACCCGAATATTTAAAAGGAAAATATAAAGTTGTGAAAGTTTCGAAAGAAAATGAATCTGAATAATTATTTTGTTCTCGGTGTTACGGGACATAGGGATTTTATAAGAGATGATATTGTAGATGAGTTGGTAGAGATTTTATTTGATTGTTTAAAGCAAAGAATAAAAAATAAAAGAGTACTTTTATTATCTCCGCTTGCAGACGGGGCCGATCAATATATAGCAAAAAAGTTTTTAGAATATAAAGAAAAAAACTCTTTAAATTGGAGTTTGGCGGTTCCTATGCCTTTTGAAAAAAATTTTTATATTCAGACTATAGAAAATAAAAAAAATTTTGAAGAGTTATTAAAAAAATCGATTGGAAGTTATATAATTAAAGGTAAAAATTTTGATATGAACGATGAAAAGTTTAAAAATAGACAATATAAAAAAGTAGGGGAGTTCGTCGCTTGTAATTCTAATATTTTAATAGCTCTTTACGACGGTAAAAAAATTAATAAAGAAGGCGGAACTTCTCAAATAATTGAATTTAAAAGAAAAAATTTATGCAATACTCCAAGTTTGATATATTGGATAAAAGTAGAAAGAAAAAATTCAATTACTTGTGATAAGATTGAAAAACCTAACATTAACGATAAATATATGGAATTCTTTGAAAAAGAGATGAAAATTGATAAATCGAAACTTTTAAGATTAGGTATAGAAATTGTTGAAAATAAAATGTTAACCGGGAGAAAGAATGAAAAAGGTATGGAGGGTATTCGTAAGTTCGACATTTGAGGATTTTAGACTTGAGAGAGCTTTACTTCAAAAGTTTGTATTTCCCAAAATAAAAAAAGAGGCTATAAAAAAAGGAGTGGAGTTTTTCCCTATTGATTTGAGGTGGGGAGTGCCGCAAGAAGCTCAGATAGACCAAAGGACGATGGATATATGTCTTGGTGAAGTAGAGAGGGCTACAACAGAACCTCGCCCCGATTTTTTATTATTAAGTGGTGATAGATACGGATGGGTACCTCTTCCAAGAGTAATAGAAAAGGAAGAATTTGAAGCAATAATAAACAAATTAAAAGAGTTAAATAAAAATATAGATATATTAGAAAAATGGTATGAGCTTGATTATAACCAAATACCATCTTCATATATTTTAAAATCAAGAGATGAAGTGATTGATAAAAACTATAAAGAGTGGGAAAATTGGGAAAAAGTAGAAAATGATATAAAAAAACTTTTGCAATTAGCAGTTAAAAAGTTAAATCTGGATGAAGAAAAAAAAGAAAAATATTTTATATCCGCTACTCATCAGGAATTTAGAACTTTTTTAAATCATATTGGAAAAGATAATATACAAAATCATATATTTGCAATTATGAGAGAGTTTGAGGATAAAGATGAAATAACTGATAAAAAGTTAGTTGAAGATACTTCTGAACTAAAAAACTTTAAAGATGAAATTAAAAAAAATCTAAAAAATGAAAATCTAAAAGAAGAAAATATTTGTGAAACGTCGGTTTCGGTAGAAATTTATAAAAAAGTTGATGAAATAGAAGAATTGATAGAAAAAAGTGAGAACTTTAATGAGTTTATTGAAAAATTGAATGATGATGAAATAAAGAAATATTTTATTAAATTAAAGGAGTTTGTAAAAAACAAACTTTTACAATCGGTTCAAAATTATGATTTCAATGAGTTAAGTGAAGAGGAACTTCAAGAGGATTTTTTAAATCATCTGCTTAGTAAATCTTTTATCGGCAGGGATAAAGAGATGAAAGAGGTTTATGAGAGAATAAAAAGAGGTGAGGATATATTGATAGTTGGAGAAGGAGGTGTGGGAAAGTCTGCTTTTATGGCTAATCTCATAAATAAAGCTAAAGAAGATAAACTAAATGTAAAATATGTATTTGTAGGTGCTACTCAAAACTCAATTCTTTGTGAAGATATTGTAAAGTTTATTGAAAATGTAGAAGATAATAGTATTGTTTTTATTGATGCTTTTGATCAGATTAAATTTGATAAAAATTGTAATATAAATAAATTTTTTGATGCTATAAGAAATAAAAAAGCACAGTTTGTAATTTCTAAATTAAACAATAAACAAACATTAAATTTAAAAAACTTTGAAAAGTTTCCATTACAAGATATTTCAAAAGATGAAGCAAAAGATTTACTCAAAATATTATTAAAAAAAGAAAACAGAACACTTACTAAAAAGCAATACGAATATGTTTTAAATAAAGAAGATTCAGGAAAGCCTCTATATCTTACAATGGCGAAAGAAGAGGTTAAGTTTTGGAGAAGCAGTGATGAACTGACAGACAAAAAAGAAGAAGAAAATAAAAATAAAAGATATTTACCGTCAACACAAAAAGAGATGATAAAAGAGTTTATTGAGAATTTATATCAATTACATCATAATAAAGAAGAATTGGTTAAGAAAGTGTTCGGATATATCGTTGCGAGTGATTATACGTTAAGTGAAGAAAAACTTCTTGAAGTTTTATCTTTAGACGATGAACTGATGAAAAAAGTACAAAACACACACCATAAAAATTTGACAAAGATAATACCGCCTGCAGTATGGGCGAGGCTTAGATTTCATATAAAAGATATTTTGATTGAAGATGAAAACGGAAATCTTAAGTTTTTTCACAGGGAGTTTGATGATATAGCAAAAGAGATGTTTTTTAATTGTGAAACGTTGTGTCAGTTTGAAAAAACAGTTGCAAAAGCAATTGAAAAAGGGAAAATTGAATATTTGATTCAATTTTTGATTGTCAGTATGTTAAAGGGATTTAAAAATAAAAGAAAAAAAGAATGTTTGTTAAATGCAGAAATTGCAAAAGCAATCATAAAAAAAGTACAAGAGGGGAATTGTAATTTTAAAAACGAATTAAAACTATTTGAAAAAAAATTATTTAAGGATTTAAGAAAATTTTTCAGAGCGGATGCCGATTATGTTATAGAAGTTGAGGTTCTGTTTTTACTTAATTGGATTAAATTTTATTGTAAAGATGAAGAAATCAATAAAATAATTGACGAGTGTAATAAAGCGTCTTATCCGAATTATATTCAAAATAGAGAAAATTTAAAAAACATTGATTATTCTTTATTCGAAAAAGAGTTGAATGAAGATGTAGCGTTGAAGTTAGTGAGGAAAAGTTTTGTTTCGTATAAATTTTTGCCGGAGAGTTTAAAAAGTGCAAATTTTGAAAAAAAAGCAATTGAGAAAAATCCATTGGTTTTGTTGTATGTTAGTAATCCAAGATTTTATAAAAAAGAACTGTCGGAATTGAAAAATAAAAAAGAATGGTATGTTTTGTGCGGTTTTTTAAAAGATAAATATATTAAGCAGATATCTCTTTCTATTCATCCGGAAATTTTAGAATTTTTAGGAGATATGGATAATGAATAATTTTAATAATGATGTTTTAGAGTTTCGAAATTTATACAAAGAACTTAAAGAAAAGTACGATAAAGAAAAATATATTTATTTTTTAGGTTTATATGAAGATTTGGTATTAAATTTTTGGGTAAATGATATAAAAAGTTTGGATGAAAATACTAAATTGTTTTTGGAAATTTTTTTAGGTTTGACAAAAGAAAGAGATATTGATGAAATTAAACTGACAATTATAAAATTAAAAAAAATAAAAAAATTCTTATTGAAAAAAGGGTTATATAATACTAAGACATATAAACGTTTAAAAATATTAAAAAAATTAATAAGGAAATTTGATATGGAAGAATTTTCAAATGAAATAAAATTAATGGAGCTTGAAACAGATTTTTTAGTAGAACCTACAATTGAAAATTTTAAAAAATTGATTAATTTTGCACAAGAATATATTGATGAGTTATGCTACAGAGGAAATAAAGAAAAGATTGTTTCTATAATAAGAGATGTGTATAGTGTATTAAAAACAAAAGAATATGACAGTTATATAGCGGTTTTAATAGAAAAAACTGTTAAAAAATGCGAAATAGATATAAAAGCAATTGTAGATATTATAAAAGAAGTTTTGGAAAAATATGGATCAAATGATAAAGAAGAATTACCTCTTTATTTTTTGACGGTGTTAATTAATGTTTATAAAAAATATTATAAAAAAGATGAATATATTCTAAATTATGATGAAGAGTTTCGTAAAAAAACAGAAACGATAGATAATAATTTTAGCATAGAAGACATCAGCGAAACAGATTCTTCAATATGGAATCCTATTGAAATTGCTAAAAAACTTAAAAAAGAGCTTCCCAAATATATATACGGACAAGACCATGTAATTGAAAAAATTGTGGATAATTTTAAAAATAATCTTTTAAATAATATTGGGCCGAGGGCTACTTTTCTTTTTTTAGGACCTCCTGCCACAGGAAAAACATATATGGCGGAAGTGCTATCGAAATTGATAGACGGATATAAATTCAAAATGTTTAATATGGAGCAGTTTACCCACGAAGACGGAGGTATTACATTATACGGTAGCGATTTTAAATATTCTAAAGCAAGACCCGGATATTTGACCGATTTCGTTTTAAAAAATCCTGAGTCGATTATAGTGTTTGATGAAATAGAAAAAGCTCATCCGGTGGTACAAAATACGCTTTTGTCGATTTTTAATAACGGAAAAATGGTGGATAAATGCGGATGGGTAAAGATTGACGGGAAATATGTTCCTTTTGACGGTAAAAAAGCTGATGAAGACGATGATTATCCTAAATATCCGGAAATTCAGGAAGTTGATTTTTCAAAAACGATACTTATTTTTACTTCAAATGTAGGAAAAGCACTTTATAATTCGGAGTTTTTTTGGGAACTTGTAAAAAATGATTATGACAGAGCGGAAGATATGATAATCGAAGCACTTCAAAAGGAAAAATCTTTTACTCCTCCTTTTTTATCGAGATTGTTAAGCGGTGAGTTGCTTTTGTTTAAAAAATTGGATTTTATGAGTTTGGTAAAAGTAGTTAAAAACTCATTTGAATCTTATAAACAGAAAATTTATGAAAATTATAATATCGAATTTAAAGATATTGATGAATTAATTTATTATTTTATAGTCTTAAGTTATGCTCCGAGAATTGATGTAAGAAGGCTAAAATCAAAAGCCGGTAGTAGTTTTTTTGATTTAATAAGTGACTATGTGGTTGAGAATTATGTTGATTTGTCTGAGAAAAAAGAAGTAAAAATAGAAATTTCAAAGAAAGTAAAAGATTATTATGAAAAAAACATCGTTCCTATAATTGAAAATGATGATATTGTTAAATATATGTTTAGAAGAAATTTGACTTTAAGAATAGAAAAAGATATAGAATTGAAGAACAATACGTTCATTTATAAAATAGTTAATATATATTTTGAAAAAGTAAAAAGAGTTAATGATTTCGGAGAAAACGGAATTATTTTGGATATACCACAAGTTAGTTTTGACAATATAGCCGGGCATGTAAATGCGAAAAAAAGATTAAAAGAAATCGTTAGATTACTCAAAAATCCAAAAATAGTTCAAGAAAAAGGAATTGAAATACCAAAAGGTATGCTGCTTTACGGACCTCCGGGAACCGGGAAAACTATGCTCGCAAAAGCTCTTGCAAATGAAGCGGGATTGCCGTTTATTGCGACAACGGGAACAGATTTATTGAATATTGAAACAATAGATAAAATTTTTGATACGGCAAGAGAATATGCTCCGAGTATTGTGTTTATTGATGAGTTTGACGCTATTGGAAATAGAGGGAAAAATGACGGAAGAGAGATTGTGATAAATAAATTATTATCAAAAATAAACGGCTTTTCGGATAGTAATGACGTTTTTATTATTGCCGCTACAAATTATCCTGAAAAAATAGACCCTGCATTATTACGTTCCGGTAGGATTGATTTATTGGTGGAAATAAAATCTCTTGATAAAGAGGCAAGAAAGTTTTTTATTAAAAAAATAATAGAGAGTTTTAAAACACAAGGTGATTTTGACTTGGATATGTTGGTGGTATATACAACGGGTATGAACGGTTCTGATTTGGAAAAAGTAAAAAGGGAAGTAGGCCTTCTTATGATAAGAAAAGGATATGAGTTTTTAACGCAAGAACTATTAATAGAAGTTATTAATACTTTAAAATATGGAGAAAAAATAGAAGTGAATATTGAAAAAACTTTAAAATCTACGGCAATTCACGAAGCGGGTCATGCAGTTGTTTCTAAGATTTTAAGGCCTGAAATAGCAATAGAACAGATAACTATCGTACCGAGAAAAAAGGCATTGGGATTTGTCGCGTTTAATGATGAAGATGGGTATAAAAAATTAACAAAGCAAGATATTAAAAAACAAATTCAAATATTATTGGCAGGAAGATATTCTCAAATTAAAAAATTTAATGAAGAAGGTATAGATACGGGAGCAAGTGATGATTTGGAAAAAGCTTCGTTTTTAGCTTTTAAAGCTATTACCGAATATGGAATGGATGAAGAAATCAAAAATATTAATATAAAAAATTTACCCTCTTATTATGAGAGTACTATTGAAAAAAGAATTTTGGAGTGGTTGAAAGAGGCTGAAGAAAATGTAAAAAAAGTTATTGATGAACATTGGGATATTATAGAAAAATTAGCGGATTATTTGATTGAAAAAGAGTATATCGACGGGAAAGAGTTTTTAAAATTTTTTGAAAAAGGTAAAAAATGAAAGAAATTACAATTCATTTTTTAATCGGAATTCCAGCAAGTGGGAAATCATATTATGCGGAAAATGTCTTGAAAAATAAGTACAAAAATATAATTCATTTGGATAGTGACGATATTAGACAGGAATTAATTAAAAAATATAAAATTGAAAATGAAAAAGAAAATGATAAATATTTTGAAAAAATTGACGAGGAAGTTGATGAAATTTTCTTAAAAAAAGTTGAAGAATTGATTAAAAAAGGAGAAAATTTTATATTGGATAATGCCAATTATAAAAAATCTACGAGAGATAGAATTTTAAAACATATAAATGAAGTTTCAAAAAAATATAATATTCATTCTAAAATTATCGGCTATTATTTTGTTGTTCCGCGAGAAGTAATTGAAAAAAGAAATATTTTAAGAGCTAAAAGAGGGAACAGATTTTTAATTTCAAAAGAGAGTATTGATTATTATTTCAAACATTATGATATTCCGACTATTGATGAAGGATTTGATGAATTAGTTGAAGTTAAAATAAATAATTAAAAAAAACTACTCTTCGTAGGCTTTTAGGTTTTGATTAAAAAATTTTTTAAAAATCTTTATCATGTTTTTTAGACTTGTGTTGGCTTCTATTCTGTACTCTTTTAAAAGTTTTTGTTTGATTGGTGGATTATAGTCATTTAAAATCGGAATATTTAAAGAATCGATATCTTTTTCGTATTGATTAAAAAGCATAACATAGTTTTCTAATACGTCTTTGATATTATGTTTTGATAGGCTGTTTATCATTTTAGATGTTTTATTTGCAAGTAGTGAAAATTGTGAGGTTTTTATTGAGTTTTGAATGTCCGTTTTTATTTTTTGAGGTAGGTTTAAACAACAGTTTTTAAGATTGTCTTTTAAAATTTTCGCTATTCCGGCTTCATTTTGATTGTTATTGAATTGTGTATTCGAATAAGGTTTTTCTCCTTTTAAGAAATCAAGTAGTTTATTTAACAAAGCGGTGGTATATACGTCTGTTTTGCCTATTTCGTAAAAATATGAAAGTTTTTGAAATTTTTTATTATTTTTCAATTGTTTTGTAAGATTGATTAAGGTATTGGTTTCATAATAAGCTTTTTGTAGATTATAGTATTTATTCGCTGTTTTTTGATTTATATACAATGAGTTCGGGATGACGAAGTTATTTGACGCAAATGCTAAGACCGATAGCACTAAAACTAAAAGCGTTTTTTTCATTGCTAAAGCCTTTTTTTTAATTATAGTACAAAAATTTTAAGTTTTATGAAATTATGTCGATATAGATTATGGAATGATATTTGCTGAATACCTTAAAAAGGAGTCAAAATGAAAGTGCAAGCGCAACATATGAATCAGATGCAAAATATGAATCAAGTTCAACAAATGCATCAAGGACAAGGTCAAGGTCCAAAAGGAATGGGAAAAATTATGAAAGCTCTCTCTCCAGACCAAAGACAAGAAGTTTCTCAAACTCTTCAAAGTATGAGTGAAACGGATAGGAAAAACGCTGTAGAACAATTAAAACAGCTTGACGTTTCGAATTTATCTAATGATCAATTGTATCAATCTGTTATGGATATTTTAAATCCTACGACTCAGCAAAACGTTATCAGCGCAACCTCTATCGATACTTACGCTTAATTTTTCTCTTTTCTCTCTTTTTAATTTGTTGTTTAATTTTATAAAATGGTAGAATATAAGAAAAAAGGAATTCGTTTGAAATTTACTTTTTTAGGAACGAGTGCCGGAAGACCTACAAAAAAAAGAAACGTTTCGGCATTGGCCGTGGAGTTTGAAAATGAAAGCGGTTGGTATCTTTTTGATTGCGGTGAGGGGACTCAGCATCAGATATTAAAAGCCGGACTATCTATTTATAAACTAAAAGCGATATTCATAACTCACATACACGGAGACCATTGTTACGGACTTTTCGGGCTTATTACTTCAAGAATGCTTGAAGGCTGCACCGAATCGTTGTTAATTTACGCTCCAAAAGGCGTTAAGGAGATGGTAGAGAGTGTTGTTGATATTAGTTTTGAGCATTTGGGCTATAAACTTGAATTTGTCGAAATTTACGGAGGCTTTGAAGAAGAGTTTGAAAAATTTCATTTAAAGGTTTTGCCGCTTATACATTCGGTACCGAGTTATGCTTTTTATATTTCTCAAAAACCAAAAGTAAAACTAAACGCTCGAAAATTACAAAACGACGGATTGATGCCGGGAATTTTTTATCAGGATATAAAAAACGGAAAAGACGTTGAAGTTGATGGCAAAAAATATATAGCAAGCGAATATTTGGATATTAGAGAAGGTAAAAAAATTATAATAGCAGGGGATAACGCAGAGCCCGATTTTTTGGCAAAGTATCTTGAAAATACCGACCTTTTAATTCACGAAGCGACTTATACCGAAGAAGTGTTTGAAAAACTCGAAACGAAATATCTCCATACAACTGCGGCAAATTTGGCAAAAACAGCGGAAAAATTTAGAGTAAAAAATTTAATAGCCACACATATATCTCCTCGGTTTGAAGGAGAAGAGATTTTGGAGGAGATAAAAAAATTTTATAACGGAAATGCATTTGTTGCAAATGATTTTGACGTTTTCGAATTAAAAGAGGAGCTTAGACGTGTTGAGTAAAATTTTTGTGGATATATTGATTTTGATAACAGTTTATAATCCTTTGGAAGCCGCGATAGTTCTTCTTTCTATTAAAAACGAAAACGACGATGTCGGAAAAATTGCTATAAAATCGACAATTACCGTATTTGTACTTTCGTTTTTGATCGTTTTTGTCTCTTCTTTTTTGTTTTCACATCTGCATTCGGATTTTATAAACGGCAATGAAAATTTATATATCAGCGCTATAAAAGTTATTGGCGGAGCTATTTTGTTTTGGGTAGGGTGGATAATGGTAAACGGCAAAAGAGCAAGCAAGCTTGTTCTTAATAAAAAAGAGAAAAAACTTGCCAAAGAAAAAGAGGATATTTCGATAATTCCGATGGCTGTGCCGGTTATTTTGGGACCGGGCGTTTTTACGACTCTTCTTGTTCTTGGGGATAGAGCTAAGAGTATGATACAAAAAGAGGAGCTTTTTATCGCTCTTGTGTTTTCGGTATTCGTTATGTATTTGACTTTGAGATATGCTCAAAAAGTCATAAGCTTTTTAGGTGTTCACGGAATCAGGATAATTTCGATACTTACGGGGCTTTTTATAATGTTTGTTGCGGTGTTGTTTTTTGCGGACGGAGTAAGAGGAATTTTAGCTTTTGTGTAGGATTTTTGTGATTTTTACGTCGCTTCCGAAAACTTCTCTTACTTTGCTGATAACTTGTTCGGATTTATCATTAAGTGGTGAATTTGTTTTTTTTTGAGTTTGGGGTTGTTGTGGTTGCGGCTGAGGTTTTGGAGATTCCGGGCATTTTTGAGGAATTATTTTTACGTTTAGACCGAAAATTTCGTTGATTAGAGGTCTTATTACAGGTGAAAAAAATCTTCTTAGCATATTTTTACATTCGATATCCGGACAGCTTTCCCATTTAAGTTCGTTGTTTTCAAAAGATATAAATTTTACGCTTGTCTCAAAGCAAAGTCCCAAGTCGTAATCTTTTTCTTTAATTTTTGCAATAAGTGTTTTAAAGAGCTCTTCAGGATCAGGTTTTGTAATGTTTGGCAAATCTTTCGGTTTATAAGAGTCGATGTCTATTTTTTGTTCTAAATTTTTAATTAAATCGTCAATCTTATGAGGTTTTGTCGCCTCTACCATTCTAAAAAACATCAGCGATAATATAAATTCGTTGTCGCTGTTGTATTTTATGAGTTCTCTTGAGTCGCTTATGATATTAAAAAATCTCTGAACGGTAATAAGAGGCAGGCCTCCGTTAAAAAGAGCGTCTTTTAAAAATAATATGATTTCATCAAGAACGGATTCGATATCGTAGTCTTTTATCTCTTTTATGATTTCTTTTAGTTTTTCTTTGTCGTTTTCTATTATGGCTTTGAAAATTTGCGAGATTATTTCCGGATTGATAACTCCGAGCATTTCTACGACTTTGTCAAGCTCGATTTTGCCTCCGCAATAAGCTATAGCTTGGTCTAATAGAGTTAAAGAATCTCTAACACTACCTTTTGCTGATTTTACGATTAGTCTTAGCGCTTCGTCTTCAAATTCTACGTTTTCTTGAGTTAATACTCTTTGAAGATAACTCTCAATAGTACTTTCCGGGATTTTGTTGAATCTAAAATGCTGAACTCTACTAAGTATTGTTGCGGGCAATTTAAGAGGGTCTGTCGTTGCCATAATAAACTTTACATATTCAGGCGGCTCTTCTAATGTCTTTAAAAGAGCGTTAAAGGCTTCGTTCGTTAGCATATGAACTTCGTCTATTATGAAGATTTTGTATTTTCCGAGTGTCGGTTTATATTTGGTGTGTTCGATAAGCTCTCTAATATCTTCGATTTTTCTATTACTTGCCGCGTCCATTTCAATAATATCGATATGGCGGTTCTCATTTGCCATAATACAATTTTCACACGTTTCGCAAGGGCTGGAAGTAGGCCCTTTTTCGCATTGTAGTGCTTTTGAGAATATCCTTGCGGTTGTGGTTTTTCCCGCACCTCTTAGGCCTGAGAAAAGATAAGCGTGAGCAAGTCTGTTTTTGTCAAGTGCGTTTGTAAGAGTTTTGACTATTGCGTCTTGTCCGATGATTTCTTCAAAACGTTTGGGTCTGTATTTGAGAGCTAATACCACACGAAGCCTTTTTTCAAATTATATCAAAATCAGTGGCTGAGTTTTAAAATCGCTTCGTTTAGTTCGTAGGCTATTTTTTCTTTTAGTTCGTTTAAAGAGAGGTTTTCCATTTCGGAAGTGATTTCAAAGTTGATAAGTACTTGAGAGTCTAAGAAGTCTTTTAGTTCTTCTTTTGTATTGGCTGCAAAAAATCTATCTACTATTCTTGCTAAATAGCTATCATTGCGTAAGGTATTTCTTTTTTGTTTCAAATATTTTTGTTCTTTTTTATTGGTTAAAAAATTATTAAATAAGCAAAGGAAATTATTACTCATTCTTTGCAGCCTTTATTATTGAGTGGGAATTTTAATTATAACAAATTTATTCCCACCGATTTTATTTTATAAATCGGCAAAAAATTACATAAACTTAACAACAATTTGTCATAAATTTTACAGGGATTTGTTTTTTTTGAAGGGAATTTATTTAAGTGGTAGTGAGGGGGAGACTTGAACTCCCGACCTCCGGCTTATGAGACCGGCGCTCTAGCCAGCTGAGCTACCCCACCTCGTGGAGTGAAATAATAATAAATTTTTAAAATTATGTCAAGTCTTTTTTGTGTTACTTTTCGTAACAAAAAAACAACTTTTTGAGGTTAATTGAGATTTTAAATATCAATGTTGATATAATAGATTAAACGAAGATTAAAAAAAAGGAGAGAAAATGAAATTTTTAAAAGGAATGGTAAGCTTAGCTCTTTTAGCTTCAATGAGTTTTGCGGCTGAATATGTGATTAAGTTCTCACACGTTGTATCACCGAACACTCCAAAAGGTAAAGCTGCAGATTATTTTGCAAAAAGAGTGGAAGAGCTTTCTCACGGAAGAATTAAAGTAGAAGTGTATCCAAACGCACAACTTGGAAAAGATAAGGTGATTTTAAGAAAAATGAAATTCAATACCGTTCAAATGGCGGCACCGAGTTTTTCTAAATTTACGGGACTTGTACCGCAACTCGGACTTTTCGATTTACCGTTTTTATTCAAAAACGAAGATCATCTTCACAGAGTACTTGACGGAAAAGTGGGACAAAAACTTCTTGATATGGTTACGAAAAAAGGTTATGTAGCACTTGCATATTGGGATAACGGATTTAAGCAACTTACCGATAGCAAAAGACCTCTTATTAAGCCGAGTGATTGTAAAGGGTTAAAATTTAGAGTTATGAGTTCAAAAGTTTTAATCGAACAATTTAAAGCGCTTGGTGCTATTCCTGTAGTTTTACCGTTTAGTGAAGTATATTCCGCTCTTCAACAAGGCGTAGTTGACGGACAAGAAAATACAATTTCAAACATCTACACAAAAAAATTCTATGAAGTTCAAAGATATATGACAATGTCAAATCACGGATATTTGGGATATATGGTTGTAATGAGCAAAAAATTCTGGAATAAACTTCCTGCGGATTTAAAAGCTGTAGTAAAACAAGCTATTAAAGACGCTACGGCAAAAGAGAGAGTTTGGGCAAAAGAGCTTAACAACGATCAACTTAACAAAATCAAAGAATACGCTAAAAAAACAGGAAAACTTGAAATCGACTACCTAACACCGGAACAAAGAGCGGTTTGGGAGAAAAAACTAAGAAGCATTTATCCTAAATTCTACAACACTATCGGAAAAGACTTAATCGAAGAAGTGATTAAAGAAGGAGAATGAAACTAATCGACCTTTTCGATAAAATCGTTCGAGGAATTTTGATATTCCTCACCTCTTTCGGAATTGCCGGTGGGATTCTTTTGGCTTTTATAAACGTAGTTGCGAGATTTGTTTTTCATGAAGGAATCGACTGGGCTTTCGAGCTTACAAATTATCTATTTATTTGGTCCGCATTTTTCGGTGCCGCTTATCTTTTTAGGATAGGTGGCCATATAAAAGTCACTCTAATTCTTGATTTGTTACCCGATAAACTTGCCAAACTTGACGTTTTACTTGTCGATTTGATTATTATCGCTTATCTCGCTATTGTCGGATATTTCGGATATTTGTTTATTTTTGACCCTGATTTGGGAGTTTATTCGAGCGGTGAAGTTAGTGTGGATTTGGGAATTCCTATGTGGATACCTTATATCGTTATTCCGTTAAGTTCGCTTTTTGGAATATTGATGGTTATTTTTAAAATGAAAGAAGATATTGCTACTCCTGCCGAAAAGATAAGAGGAAAGAGCGAGAGTGAAATGATAATCGAAGAAGTTAGAGAAAATATGGGAGAGGTTAAGTGATTGTAATTACTCTTTTCGGGATTTTTTTTCTGCTTTTGCTTTTGAGTGTGCCAGTTGGTGTCTCTCTTGGATTTTCGGCAATTATAACCGCATTTATTTTTGAAGGAAGCGATGCCGTAATCGACCTTGCGAGCAATCTTTTTTCACAGCTTGATAAATACGCTTTAATGGCTATTCCGATGTTTATTATGGCCGGAAATCTACTCAGTAAAGGTAGCAGTGCAAAAAGAATAATCGAATTTGCAAAAGCGTTCGTAGGACATTTACCCGGCGGTCTTCCGATTGCGGCTATTTTTGCGAGTATTATTTTTGCGGCCGTATCCGGAAGCTCTCCTGCAACCGTTGCGGCTATCGGGTCTATCATGTTTGGTGCGATTACGGCTGCCGGGTATCCTAAAACTTACGCAATCGGTACAATTACCACTGCCGGAAGTTTAGGTATTTTGATACCTCCGAGTATCGTTATGATTATTTACGGAGTTACTGCCGAACAAAGTATCGGAAAGCTTTTTATGGCAGGTGTGATTCCGGGATTGCTTATCGGTTTTATGCTTATGGCGGTGACATATATCGGAGCTAAAAGACTCGGCTTTAAACGCACAAAACCGGCAACTTGGAAAGAGAGATGGATAAAATTTAAAGAAGCTTTTTGGGCTTTGATGACGATTGTTATTATTATCGGAGGAATTTACGGAGGCATCTTTACTCCGACGGAAGCTGCGGCTGTCAGTGCCATTTGGGCGCTTTTTATTGCTATTTTTATTTATAAAGATATCAAACTCAAAGATTTGGGTGATGTGATTTTCGAAAGTGCAAAAACATCTTCTATGATTTTGTTTATTATCGCAAACGCTTCGATGTTCGCTTACTTTTTGACTCTTGAAAATATCCCGGATATGCTAACCCAAGCGGTTGTAAATATGCATTTAGACAAAGTGCAATTTTTAATTGCAGTAAATATTATATTGCTAATAGCAGGTAACTTTATGGAACCAAGCTCAATTATTATGATTATGGTGCCTTTGCTTTTACCTGTTGCTAAAATGTTAGGAATAGACCCTATACATTTCGGTGTGATTATTACAATCAATATGGAACTCGGAATGTTAACTCCGCCTGTCGGGCTTAATCTTTTCGTAGCAAGCGGTATTACGGGACTTCCTATAAAAGAAATCGTAAAATCGGTACTTCCTTGGTTTTTCGTACTTTTATTGGGACTTATCCTCATAACATACGTACCTCAAATTTCGCTTTGGCTTCCTCAAAAAATGATGGGGTAATTCCCTCTCTTTTTAGCCTTCTATAGTTTAACTAATTATTTCTTAGTCTTTTTAGCTCAATATTTTTAATTATTTTTACTGAAAATTTTTAATATTATCAGCAATATTTATTGACTTTTTTATAACTTTTTTATATAATTTCGTCAGTTAAAACAAATAACTGCTAAAAGGAGGCGGAAATGTTTAGACCAATCGGATTAAGAGTATTAGTGGAAAGACTTGAAGAAGAAGCGAAAACTGCAAGCGGAATCATTATTCCTGATAACGCGAAAGAAAAACCTCTTGAAGGAAAAGTAATCGCTATTTCAAAAGAAGTAGAAGAAGACGAAAACCTACCTATTAATGAAGGTGATATCGTAGTATTCGCAAAATACGCTGGAACTGACATTACAATCGACGGAAAAGAATATTTAGTATTAAATACTGACGATATTCTTGGAAAAATTGAAAAATAATTAAAGGAGGGGAGACATGGCAAAAGAAATCGTATATAGTGATGTTGCAAGAAACGAATTATTAGCAGGTGTTGAAAAACTTGCCGATGCAGTTAGAGTTACAATGGGACCGAAAGGTAGAAACGTTCTACTTCAAAGAAGTTTCGGAGCACCTCATATTACAAAAGACGGTGTATCCGTAGCAAAAGAAATCGAACTTAAACATCCTGTAGAAAATATGGGTGCGCAACTTGTAAAAGAAGTTGCGAGCAAAACTGCTGATGAAGCGGGGGACGGTACAACTACTGCGACAGTTTTAGCACATGCAATCTTTAAAGAAGGTCTAAAATACATTACTGCCGGTGCAAATCCGATAGCGGTAAAAAGAGGTATGGATAAAGCGGCTCAAGCTATTATCGAAGAACTTAAAAAAATGAGCAAACCTGTTGAAAACAAAGAACAAATCGCTCAAGTTGCGACAATTTCAGCAAACAACGATAGAAAAATCGGTGAATTAATCGCTGAAGCAATGGATAAAGTAGGAAAAGACGGAGTT
Source organism: Caminibacter pacificus (assembly GCF_003752135.1). Lineage (NCBI taxonomy): Bacteria > Pseudomonadati > Campylobacterota > Epsilonproteobacteria > Nautiliales > Nautiliaceae > Caminibacter > Caminibacter pacificus. The sequence continues at coordinate 385,679 of NZ_RJVK01000002.1, read as the reverse complement.
ATTACTGTAGAAGAAGGTAAATCTCTTGAAGACGAACTTGAAGTGGTTGAAGGTATGCAATTCGATAGAGGATATCTATCACCATACTTCGTAACTGATACTGAAAAAATGGTAGCTGAATACAATGACGCATACATTTTACTATATGATAAAAAAATCAGCAGCATGAAAGATTTATTACCGTTACTTGAACAATTAGTACAACAAGGCGGAAATAAACCGTTATTAATCATTGCTGAAGACGTAGAAGGTGAAGCTCTTGCAACACTTGTAGTTAACAAACTAAGAGGAGTATTAAACGTAGTTGCTGTTAAAGCGCCTGGATTTGGTGACAGAAGAAAAGCTATGCTTCAAGATATCGCAATCTTAACAGGCGGACAAGTGATTTCTGAAGAGCTTGGTAGAACACTTGAAAGCGCGACATTAGCAGACCTCGGACAAGCAGGAAGAGTTGTAGTTGATAAAGAAAACACTACAATCGTAGACGGAAAAGGTGATAAAGCTGCTATTGAAGCGAGAATTAACCAAATCAAAAAAGAAATTGAAGAAACAACAAGTGATTACGACAGAGAAAAATTACAAGAAAGACTTGCAAAACTTAGCGGTGGTGTAGCTGTTATTAAAGTAGGTGCGGCTACTGAAACTGAAATGAAAGAGAAAAAAGACAGAGTTGACGACGCTCTAAGCGCAACTAAAGCGGCTGTTGAAGAAGGTATCGTAATCGGTGGTGGTGCGGCTATTCTGAAAGCTGCTAAAAAAGCGGAAGTAGAATCTGTAGACCCTGATGAACAAATCGGAATCGATATCATCAAAAGAGCTGTAAAAGCTCCTATCAAACAAATCGCAAGCAACGCGGGATATGAACCAGGAGTTGTAGCGTTAACTGTAGAAGAAGCTGATGATAATACAGGATTCAACGCAGCAACAGGTGAATACGTAAATATGTTTGAAGCGGGTATCATCGACCCTACAAAAGTTGAAAGAATCGCTCTTCAAAACGCAGTGAGCGTTTCAGGATTGCTTCTAACAACTGAAGCGGCTGTAACAGAAGAGCCAAAAGACGAAAAAGCCCCTGCAGCTCCTGATATGGGAGGAATGGGCGGAATGGGAATGATGTAATTCCCGCTCCTTCTTCTTTTTTTATATCCGCATTTTCCTCTTTGACACTTTAAATTTCTTCAGATTTTGTTAATCTTTTTTTAGTATAATGTTTATATATTATAAAAAGGACAATAATGAACGTTTCTTTGGTTTTAAGCGGAGGAGGAGCGAGAGGATATACGTTTATCGGTGTTGTAGAAGAGCTCCAAGCTCATGGTATAAAATTCAGTTCTATATCCGGTACTTCTATGGGGTCGTTAATAGGAGCGCTTACGGCTTGCAATAAGCTTGATAAGTATAAAGAATGGGTGATGAGTCTTGATTTTATTGATATTCTTACCTTTCTAAAACCTCCATTTAACAGACTTGACGGAGATAAGATTTTCAATAAAATCAAAGAACTCGTGGGGGATTATAAAATTGAAGATTTGCCGGTAAAATTTACCGCAGTTGCGACGGATTTGACAAAGAAAAAAGAGGTTTGGTTTCAAAAGGGTGATTTATGGACGGCCGTTAAAGCCTCAAGCGCTATTCCCGGAGTTTTCGAGCCCGTAGTACTTAACGGGCACGTATTGGTTGACGGAGGGGTTTTGAATCTTATGCCCGTAGCTCCGGTAATGAGCGATATGAGTGATTTGATTATTGCGATAAACGCAAATGCGGAGCCAATTGTCAGAAATTATGACATTCCAAAAGAAATCAGAAAAAAACAGACGATTTTCGAAGAGGTTTGGAATAAGATATTTAGCGGAAAAGAAGATGTCGTTAATCAATCGATTAATCTTATGATGGAAGTGATTTTTAGATACAGATGTGCCGAATACAGACCCGATATCGAAATAAAAATACCTCAAAATCTTGCTAAATGGTATGAGTTTCACAAAGCTCCCGAACTTATCGAAATAGGAAGAATTTTGGCAAGAGAGGCTCTTGAAGACGCACAAAAACAAGGTATAATTACTCTAAAAAAGGAGAAAAATGCAAAAAATATACACAAAAAAAGCTCCTGAAGCGATAGGACCTTATTCTCAAGCAATCAAAGTAGGAAATATGATTTTTACTTCCGGACAAATCGCACTTACACCCGAGGGTGAGTTTTTAGACGCGGACGTAAAAACTCAAACTAAGCAAGTTTGCGAAAACCTAAAAGCGGTACTTGAAGCGTCGGGAGCGAAAATAGAAAACGTAGTAAAAACAACTATTTTCTTAGACGATATCAATAATTTTGCGGCTGTAAACGAAGTTTACGGAGAGTATTTTTCTCATAAGCCGGCAAGAAGTACCGTAGCGGTTAAAGAATTGCCAAAAGGTGCAAAAATAGAAATTGAATGTGTTGCGGTGGTCGAATAAACTTAAAAAATTCTTAATTTAAGTTTATTTTAAGGTTTCGCTGGTAATATTTCATCCTAAAACCAGACTAAAAGGGTTAAAGTATGTATGCAGTAATTAAACATGGTGGAAAACAATATAAAGTACATGTTGGTGATATTTTAGAACTTGATAGAATTGAAGGCGTTGAGCCTAAATCAACTATTGAAATCAGCGATGTTTTACTTGTAAAAGGTGATGATACTAAAATCGGTACTCCGACTGTTGACGGAGCTAAAGTAGTTCTTGAAGTAATCAACCATGCAAGAGGAAAAAAAGTAATTATCTTCAAAAAAAGAAGAAGAAAAGACTCTAAGAAAAAAAGAGGTTTCAGAAGAGACCTTACAAGAGTTAGAGTTAAAGAAATCGTAGCTTAATTTAAGGAGTAGAAATGGCACATAAAAAAGGGCAAGGGTCAACTCAGAATAACAGAGACTCAGCTGGTAGAAGACTCGGCGTTAAAAAATTCGGTGGAGAATTCGTAAAAGCTGGAAACATTATTATCAGACAAAGAGGAACAAAAGTTCATCCTGGTAACAACGTAGGACTTGGAAAAGACCATACTATTTACGCTTTAATTGACGGATACGTAAAATTCGAAATTAAAGACAAAAATAGAAAAAAAGTTTCAGTATATCCTACAAAAGACTAATCCCCTCTTTTCTTTTTTTAATCCCACTTTTATTTATTTGTTTAAGTTTTTTTTAAGTTTTGGTAAAATTATATAAAAATATTTAGGAGCATTTGTAATGTTTGTTGATAATATAAAGCTTACGGTCAAATCCGGTAAAGGCGGAGCGGGTTGTGTAAGCTTCAGAAGAGAAAAATTCGTACCAAAAGGCGGGCCTGACGGAGGAGACGGCGGAAAAGGCGGTGACGTTATTATAGAATGTGACAATAACACCCACACGCTTTCTCATTTCAAAGGTAAAAGATTATTAAAAGCCAAAAACGGAAGACCCGGAGAAGGTAGAAAAAAACACGGCGCAGACGGGGAAGATTTGATTTTGAAAGTACCTCCGGGGACTATTATAAAAGATGCCAAAACGGGTGAAATATTACTTGATATGAAAACTCCCGGAGAGAGAAAAGTACTGCTTGAGGGCGGAAAAGGAGGACTTGGAAATTGGCATTTTAGAGGTCCGAGACGCCAAGTACCAAGATACGCGCAACCGGGTGAAGAGGGTAAAGAGCTTGAGATAGTAATGGAGCTTAAGTTAATCGCCGATGTAGGGCTTGTAGGATTTCCGAATGCCGGAAAATCGACTCTTATTTCGGCTATGTCAAACGCAAGACCCGAAATTGCAAATTATGAATTTACGACTCTTACGCCAAAACTTGGTGTTGTAAAAGTAGATGAATATAGAAGTTTTGTAATGGCTGATATTCCCGGAATTATAGAGGGAGCCCACGAAGGAAAAGGGCTCGGGCTTGAGTTTTTAAAACATATCGAAAGAACTAAAATCATTCTTTACGTTATAGATATGGCCTCTTTTAGAGACCCGGTATATCAATTAAAAACTTTGCAAAAAGAGCTTAAAAACTATAGCGAAAAACTTGCAAGCAGAAATTATGCCGTTGCGTTAAATAAAATCGACGCCGTAGATATTGAAAAAATAGAAGAGTTTTTTGAAAAAACGGGTATAAATCCTACGGAGCCGAAATACGGAGCAAGCAAAGAGTATCCTTGTTATTTTGACGCTAAGACATTCGTTTTACCGATAAGTGCGGCAAGTAGAATAAATCTTGATGCTTTAAAATTCGCACTTGCAGATATGGTCGAGAGAGTAAAAGATGAAGAATAAAAGAATCGTTTTTAAAGTTGGTACGGCAACGCTATACGAAAACGGCAAACTCAGTGACAGAATGGATAAAATAGTCGAGCTTTTAAGCGAGCTGAATAAAGAACACGAAGTAATGCTTGTCAGTAGCGGTGCCGTGGGTGCGGGATATACGAGATGTCCTCTTGATAAAAGCCGCCTTGAAAACAAACAAGCTTTAGCCGCTATAGGTCAGCCTCTTTTGATGAAAGAGTATAAAGAGAGATTTCATAAATACGGAAACGTGGTGGCCCAAGTACTTGTGACGGCTGCCGATTTTGACAGCAGAAAAAGAACGGCAAACGCAAAAAAGATGATAAACGTATTGCTCGAAAATAAAGTTATTCCTATTATAAACGAAAACGATTCGGTATCGGTAGAGGAGATACTTTTTGGAGATAATGACCAGCTTAGTGCTTATGTGACGTACTATTTCGATGCCGATTTGTTGATAATTCTAAGCGATATCGACGCTCTTTATACGGACAATCCAAAAACAAACAAAGACGCAAAACCACTAAAAATAGTCACTAAAATAGAAGATGATATGTTAAATCAAGAGTGTAATCCGAATGATAAATTTGCAACCGGCGGAATAGTTACTAAACTTAAAGCCGCTAAATTTTTAATGGATAGAGGTATCCCTATGTATCTTACAAGCGGTTGGGATTTGGATAGTGTTAGAGAGTTTCTAAAAGGCAACCATACAAAAGGCACTCTTTTTAAAGGAGAGAAATGAAAGTCGTAGCAACAAACAGAAAAGCGTATCATGATTATGATATTTTTGATAAATACGAAGCGGGAATCGAGCTTAAAGGTAGTGAAGTAAAAGCCTTAAGAGCCGGAAGAGCCAATCTAAAAGACAGCTTTGTAAAAATTAAAGACGGAGAAGCTTGGTGGGTTCAAGGACATATCAGTAATCTCGATACGACTTACAGCGCTTTTAGACATGACGAAAGAAGACCGAGAAAACTTCTTCTTCACAAACACGAAATAGCCAAACTTGCCGGATATACGAGCGAGAGAGGATATACTTTGGTGCCTACGAAATTATATTTTAATAACAAAAACAAAGCCAAACTCGAAATTGCCGTAGCAAAAGGTAGAAAACTACACGACAAACGTAGAGTTATGAAAGAAAAAGAGCTCAAAAAAGAAGCTGCTGCGGCAATGAAAAGATACGGATTTTAAAACCTATCCAATATTTCTCCGATTTTTTTTCTCATTCCCTTACTCATTTTCATATTATGGTACGCCCAGCTTAGATATTGAGGGTCTATTTCCGCTACGTCTTGAATTAACATACCCTTATATTTTCCTACTCCGAAACGATATTCGGGCTCTACGTCTAAGTTTGCCAAGTGATGTTCTATAGAGTATTTCACATCCATATCGATATCGGCCGTATTTAATAAAAACTCTATATAATCCGGGTCTTTTATCAAAATTTCTTTTATCTCTTTGAATTTATATTTGCCGGTGTAAAATTTATCGTAAAGTACCGGTTTTTGGGTTAGCTCCACCATCTCTTCAAAGCTTTTTTGATAGTTTTTCATTAAATAATCAAAAAGCAAATAGAGCACAATCACATCTCCAAGAGCGTCGTGAGCGTTGATTTGGATATCGTATGTTTCGCATATTTCGTTTTCTTTTTTATATAGCCCAAGAGCATAGCGGTTGTATTGAAGAGAATATTTTCCCTCAGGAATTAGGTGTTTTAGGATTCTGAAAGTATCTATTTGTTTAAAAAACGGATTAAAGCCTTCTTTTGCAAGCATATCCAAATCAAACTTTGCGTTATGAATTACAAGATAGTTTTCGGGAGAGTTTAGCTCTTTTAGTCTTTTGTATGCTTCAGTATGTTTGATTTTAGGTTTGTCTTCGACCATTTCGTTTGTGATATGATGTACCGCCATAGCTTCGAATTTTATAGGAATAGGCGGTTTTACGAGTTCGTTGTGAATCTCTTCGATTTCCAAGTTTTCGTTAAGTACCAAATAGCTTAGTTGTATTATTCTGTCTTCTTCTTTGTTTCCTGTCGTTTCGGTATCAAGAATTACTATTTTCATGTGCTTCCTTAATAAGTGGTAATTTTATAATATATCCGTCTTCTTTGTTTATGACCTCGAAAAATTGGCTTTTTATCTGTTTTTGAGGTTCGCATTTTATAATCATTTCGATAATCGGATATTTTTTGTTGTCAATTTTTATATATTCACCAACTTCGATTTTCGTTTCTATAAATATCTCTTTTTGATTTTCGAAAATATCGAATAGTAAATTTAAAATAGCTTTTTTATTTAAATATACCTCAGGAATTGAGGTGTCGTAATAAAGAGATATTTTCGTATCTTGCCTTAAAGAGACGTATTCGATTGCAAAGTTGATAATCATCGCCAAATCGACTTTTTCAAGTTCTTCAAGAGATATTTGGTGGGTGTTTGTGTTTATAAAAAGTCTAATGCCTATATGCTCGTCGTCTTGATATCCGACCATAAAGCCGTTAAATTCGAAGTCCTTAAAAACGACTTTTTTAAATTCGACTTTCATTCCCGGATTTTTGGGAGCGTTGTTGATTGCAAGAGTAAAAACTTCTTTTTTGTTTACGTAACTTAGAAAAATTTCCGCTTCTTGGTTGCAATAGACGATATGACCTTTTTGATTGAAAATTATAAGCGGATTGATATCGTATTCGCACCAAAATTCAAACATTTAGCGCCTTCATTTTTTTTGTTAAAGTGACTCTGTTTATTTTCAGTTTTTCGGAAATTTGGAGTTTCGAGCCGTATTTTTCTCTCATGGCTTTAAAAAGCGTTTTTTCGAAATCTTTTATCTCTTCTTCGTACGTTGCGTGGTTTTTTAGATAATAATTATACAAAAGCTCCAAAATTTCATCTTTGTTTTGAGGTAAAAGATATTTTTTGTAAATTTGTCTTTTTAAGGAGTTAAGATTTTCGCTGATATCAGGATTTTCTATTTTTATATCATGATTAATTTTTAATTCTTCTTTTGCTTGTGAGGTGAAGAGTTTGATAAACTCTTCGATATCTTCCGGGTGGTCTTTTAGAGGTTTTATTTCTATATCCATAGTGAAATATCTTTTTAACAAATCCTTATTTAGTGGTTCCGTGCCTGTAGCGATTAAGAAGTTGTTTTTGAAATCGAGCACAGGGTTTTTGTCGAAATTTTCGATTATTACCGGGTTGATAGTAGGGGCGTTCGGATTAACGATTGCGTTTGGAGCGATATACTTCGCAAGAAAAGTTTTACCCACACCTTTTTCACCCCAAATATAAACATTTACTCTAAGCTCTTTTGCCATATCCGCTAAACGTTTAATTTTTTGAAGATATTCGGATTTTGCTAAAAACATAATCACCTTTTTGATTGTAATTATAGCAAAATGGGGAAAAGAGAAGTGGGATTTTGGTGAAAGTGGTGAAATTATGAGTTTGTGAATTTGAATACTTGTAAAATTAAACAACCCGAGACAATTGCAAATTTTAATGGAAAAAAAGCGTTAAAAAAAGCACACAAGCTTGAAGAGGTCTGTGCTTTTTAGCTTTTTTGTAGTGGCTAAAATTTGCTCTCTTGTTGAGGGCGGTTAATTGAAAAAGAGGAAAAGAGAAGGAAAAGAGGAGGAAGAGAGGGAATGTTTGTGAAATCGTGAGTTTGTGAAATCGTTGTAATGGGAGAATAAGTTAAATTGAAAGTTTTTTTTGTAAAAAAGTGGAAAATGATTTTAGTTGGTATATGAAAAGTGTTTTAAAGAGGTGAGAAAAGGGGAGATTAAAGGTGGAAGCCTTTTTCTCCGTGTTCTGTAGAATCAAGACCGATTATTTCTGATTCTTCGTCTACTCTTGCACCTCCTGTTAGAAGGCTTGCAACTTTTAGTACTATTGCAGTCATAATCGCTACGAATACGATTGTTACGAGTACGGATTCAACTTGTACCCAGATTTGTCCGAGTCTATCGCCTTTGTCATGAAGCGGACTTCCCGCCCACGCCAAATCTTTTAGTGCAAAGAAACCTGTCGCGATAGCTCCCCATAGACCCGCTATGAAGTGTACTCCGAACGCGTCAAGCGAATCGTCGTATTTGAATATTTTTTTAAGCACTGTAACTCCAAAGAATGCCGTAACGCTTCCTCCGATACCGATAATTAAAGCACCCACGACGTTTACGAATCCCGCTGCCGGCGTAATTGCTACAAGTCCGGCTACCGCACCTGTTGCCGCACCTAAAAGTGTCGGTTTACCGAATTTGATGTAATCAAGTATAATCCATGTCATAGCCGCAGCCGCCGCAGCAAAGTTTGTCATTAAAAACGCACTTCCGGCAATGTTATCAGCCGCAAATTCACTACCTGCGTTAAATCCGAACCATCCGAACCATAAAATAGCCGCACCAAGAGCCGTTAGAATAACACTGCTCGGCATCATTTGAGTTTTTGGGAAACCTTTTCTTTTTCCTATCATCAACGCCGCAATAAGCCCCGCAAGACCTCCGTTCATATGTACGACCGTACCACCGGCGAAATCAAGTGCACCGTCGTTATATAAAAATCCGCCGCCCCATACCATATGAGCTACCGGAGCATATACGAATGTCACCCATAAAATCACGAACAAAAGCCAAGTTGAGAATTTTGTTCTCTCAATTATAGACCCGCTGGCAATCGCAACTGTAATTGCCGCAAACGTACCTTGGAATGCAATAAATACGTAGCTTGGATAACCGCTACTTTCAAGGTTGTTGTAGCTTATTCCGTTTAGGAAAATATGTTTTAAGTTACCGATTATTCCGGCAATATCGTCACCGAATGTTAATGAATATCCCCAAAACACCCATACAACAGTCGCAAGCGCATAAGCACTGAATACCATCATATAAGTGTTAAGTGTGTTTTTCGCTCTTGTCATTCCGGCATAGAATAGAGCAAGCCCGGCCGGAGACATAAACATTACAAGAGCGGTCGCCATCATCATCCATGATGTGTTTCCGCTGTCGAGTTTAGGCGCCTCACCCGCAAACGCCAAACTCGCAAGTCCCGAAAGTGATAATAATCTAAACAGCATCTCTTCCCCTTTCGCCCGTTCTGATTCTTATTGCTTCTTCAACAGGCAGGATGAAAATTTTTCCGTCACCGATTTTTCCTGTTTTTGCATGAGTCAGGATAATTTCAACGGTTTTTTCAACAAAATCGTCATTTACGAAAATTTCAAGTTTCACTTTAGGCAAAAAATCAACAACATATTCGGCACCTCTGTATAATTCCGTATGTCCGTGTTGTCTTCCGTGTCCTTTTACTTCCGTTACGGTAATACCCGTAATATCCGCTTCTACAAGAGCCTCTTTAACTTCATCAAGTTTAAAAGGTTTGATAATCGCTTCTATTTTTTTCATTGTCAGCTCCTTTTTGGATTTGTGAAATTATAAATCTTTTTTTGAGATATGAAATCATATTGATTGTATAAATTTTAAACACAATATGAAAAGTATTTATTCAAAATAGATGAAATTTGTCCTTTTTTGACTTTTTTTTATTTTTTGATAAAATCAGTCAAAAAAAGGAGCGGATATGCTTGCGCCAAAAAGAACTGACGTTGATATGAATTCCGAAGAATTTAAACAAGAAGAAGAAAAGACTAAAAAATTCGTAGATAAAGTAGTAAAACAATTCGGTTGGTGTTTAAATCCTAACAAAGAAGTTTATGACGCAATCGTTATGGGACTTACAAGAAATAAATTAATGTACGGAAAAAGATATTGTCCTTGTTTTATTCCTATGGGAGATAAGGAAGATAGAATCTGCCCTTGTAAACCTGCGATAGAGTTTGAAGTATCGGAAGGGTGTTGTCACTGCGGAATTTTCTGTAATCCGAATAAATGTGAAGAAATTTCAAAGGAGTTAAATGAAAACGGTTGATATCAATTCACCTGAATTTCAGCAAGAGTTTTTAAAAACCGAAAAATTCGCTCATAAGACAGTAGAGCAGTTCGGATGGGCTTTTCATCCGGATGAAGAAATAGTTGAGAGAGTTTTGAAAGGTCTGACGAACAATAAAGTACTTTACGGAAAAAGATTTTGTCCTTGTTTTCCTGTAGAGGAAAAAGACGGAAAATATGTAAGTAGCGATAATAGAATATGTCCGTGTCCGCAGGCTATAAAAGATGAAATTCCAAATGAGGGAGTGTGTCATTGCGGTATTTTCTGTACGCCTGAATATGCGGCTAATTATCAAAAAGAACATCCTAAAAAACACGCCGAAGAAGTGGAAGGCTTAAGTGTTGCCGAGCTTGAAGAAATCTTGCAAAAAGAGCAAATTTTAGGACATGAGCTCGAGCTTTTACTAAAAGCCAGAGAAAAAGGTCTTTTAAATTTCAAACTAATAGACATAAGAGAGCCGTTCGAACATCAAATGATGAGAATAAAAGGTACCGATAAGCTACTTCCTATCAGTAGAGTTCAATACGACCTTGACGAATGGATGAAACTTAAAGATGAAAGAATTATTATCTATTGTCACGTAGGAAGCAGAAGCGGGTATCTCCAAAGAGCTCTTGAAGCGCAACTCGGATTTGATAAAGTAGGAAACCTAACGTATGGAATCGCCGATTATCCGGGAGAAATAGAAAGAGGGTGAAATTAAGTGAAAAATGGACAATGAAAAATTGATAATGATGAATGGAAAATGGAAAATTAAGATGTGGAAAATGGAATTTAAAGGATAAGAATGTACGTTTTGGGAATCTCCGTAAAAAATGAAATATGCGTACCGAGCAAAGAAGCCGAAAAATTTGCCAAAGTATTCGTAAATAACGGCAAAATTGAAAAAATAGAATATGTCGATAATAGAGACGATTTGGTAGGAGCGGTTCATTTTTTCATAACTCCGAAAGAAGAGTATGTTTTTGACTTTTTGGAAATGGGAGCGGAGCCTCTTATGACTCCTGCGCCCGAGATGAGTATAAACGACATAGTCGAAGCGTTTTTATTTAGAGAACTATTTTCATACGGGTCTATTTAAAGGCGAAATGATGAAAATCATAAATACGAAACTTATAAACGAAATCATAGGCTATGAGCCGAATATCAACGTAGGCGTTACGAGTGAAAAACTAAAGGATATCGTTTCGAATGAAGATAGAAACGTTGATGTTTTGGATGAAGATTTAAATGCAAAGAGATTTTATCATTTTATCGTTTGCGATACGAAAAGAGACATAAAACCGCTTTTTAGAGCGCTTAGAAACGGAGGATATCTAATCTCTACTATCGACCTTGACGATAACGAACTCTACGATATCGGGTTTTCCGCTCTCAATAGAATAGACGGACTTCTAGTCGTTAAAAAAGTACACTCCTGGAACGACTGGTAAGATTTGATAAAATATTCCAAAATTTTGAAGGATTGTTATGTTTTTAGAAGCTGCATATGAAGTGGTAAGACAAAGGGATGAGAGAATAAATAGCTATTTTAAAAAGTGTCCCGATGATTTAAGAGCTTTATTTGAAGAGATTTTAAGAACGCTCGGATTTGAAGTAAACGAAGAAAATCTTTTGGCTTTGAAAAAGAGATTTTTTCATCTAAAAGAAGATGCGATTATGAACCTTTTGAAAAGGGGAAATTTTTCAAAAGAAGATATAAAAGAGATTCAGCTTGATTTGTACGAGCTTACAAAAAACTTTTGGCTAAAAGAGCATGAAAAATTAATAGAAGACATCTCTCCTTTTATCGGACCTTTTTATGCCGAGATTTTAAGAGGAGTGCATAAAATAGGGATTGCTTTTAGCAAATGGCAACCAAGCTGGGTTAAGCATATTATCCACGATATCAACGAAAACTTATCTTTAGAATTTGCGGGAGACGAAGCCAAAGTAATGGCGTTTTTAATGCAAAACAATCTTCTTGATACTCATAACGGAGAAATTGCCGAGAGAAGTTACTCGGTGCTTGTAAGAAGCGAAAACGGAACGTATGTGGCAAAAAGCTATTATGACGTTTTTGAAGAAGAGATAGAAGAGGCCGTAAAAGCAATTGACGAGCTGATCGTAAATCTTGAAAGTTTGGATGATGAATATAAACTTCAGTGGATTTTGTATTTCAATGCCCTAAAAACGGCTCTTCTTGAAAAAAATAGAAGCGAACTCGTAAAAAAATGGGCGAATGTGGATAGGATTTGGATGGATATCAAATCTCCTATTCAAGTAGGACATCCTCTTGAATATTATGAGGATAAGTTTAGAAAAGCCGTGGCGCTTGAGCTTGATGTGAGGATAAAAAATCCTAATATCAAAAGCGAAGTAAAAGATAATATCGTAGCGATGTATAAAAAATATTGTAAAGATGAGAGACTTCTTAATATAGCTCTTTCGAATATAGATAAAACCCAAATTTATATCTCAAGTCCGGCTACTTTTTACGGAGCGGAGTTTAACGGGCTTTTTAGTGCTCAGGTCGTGCCCAATGATGAGGAGGTGAGTCTTGAAAAAGGTAAAAAAATATTCGCTTTTGTGGATAAGGTATACGGAGATATAAAAGCAAGACCTAAAATGGCTTTGAGTTATGAGATTTTGGGTAAAGAATTTATGGATAAATTTTATAAAGAGCTTGAAGATAAGGAAAAATTTATAAAAGTTTACGATATCACCACCATAGGGCATGAGTTCGGGCATATTTTGTGGGTGGATGAAAATAGCGAAAGTGTAATGAATAAAAGCGGAATGTTTAAAAACGTAGAGGAGTTCAAAGCCACTACGGGCGGACTTATGGCGTTTTTTGAGAATGAAGATGAGAGTTTAAAAGAAGCCGTATTGGAGGACACTATCAAAAGAGCGGTGGGACTTATTGCGTGGATGGAAGTGGATGAGGTATTGCCGTATTATATCGAGGGGCTGATTCATCTAACAGGGCTTTTTGAAAGCGGAATTTTGGAATTTAACGGCAAAAATTTGGAATTTGATTATTCGAATTATGAAAAACTAAAAGAGTGGTATAAAAAAACATATCTCGATTTGGCGGATACATATGTCAAAAAAGCCGATGCGAAAGAGTTTTTGGATAAATACGTATATAAAGATAAAAACTATTATCCTTTAAATAAAAAAGCTGACGAATTTGTAAGATATTATTATAAAAGATACCAGGAAATCGGTGATAAAATATATGAGGGTTGATTTTTTAGGAGGGGAGAATGGAATATAAAAAACTTGATTTAAGCATTGAAAATATAAAAAGACTAAATGAAAAATGTCAAAATCAAGATAAAGATTTGTATATGTTTTTAAAAGACGAATTTCCTGAAATGGATATTGAAGATAGATTGAAATATTTAGCGACTATTTTAAACGATCATTTTGAAGATTACGAATTCAATGAAGATGCGCCTCGTCATAAAGACGAGGGTTATTCTATTGTGAAATTTTGGCCAAAAGGCAAAAATCAGTCGTGAGCGCCTTTTTTTGCAAGGATTCCGAGATAAATTAATACGAATCCGTCCATTAAAAAGCTCACACCGATAATAATACCTACTACAAAAGGCGCACTAAACGGCCATCCGATAATCATTACGATACCTAAGATAAAGCTTAGCACACCGTTAAGTGCCGCAAGTCCCCAACCTTTTAAAGGTTTTAAGTCAAGCGCCATTTGGAATGATGCGAAACTGTCTACAAAGAAATACGCCGCTAATAAAATAGCAACCGCTGCAATTCCGCTTCCAGGCCAGATTAAAAGTAAAATACCTGTAATTAAAAGCATTAATACTTTAAACCAAGCACCTAATGATTTTTGGTGTGCTTTAAATGTAATGTAAGCTTGTACGATACCGCTTGCTACGAAAAGCGCACCTAAGAAAATTACAAACGCCAAACTTCCCGCAACCGGATTAACGATAGCAAGAAGCCCCGCAATTGCCATAATGATACCTGTGATAATTGACAAAGTACTAAACTCTTTGAGTTTTTCTTTGTCGATGTTGTTTGTAACGAACATCCCACCCTCCTTAAAAGTTTTATCGGTGGTATTATAACTCTTTTTAGTTATAAATGTCAAGTAGTTTGAGTGAAAAAGGCTAAAAAGAGATGAGAGGTCTTAATTATCGATAGGTAGACCCTCTGTAGGCAGCTCTTCTATAAACCAAGGAAGTCCGTGCTTATTGAGTGCGTACATAAACGGACGCGCAGGAAATTCCTCCATATTTTTAACGCCAGGTTCAAACCAAGTTTTTGTCGCTATCATTTTTGCGCCTATCATAGCCGGTACTCCCGTCGTATAACTTACGCACTGAGCTCCCACTTCTCTAAACGCGCATTGATGATCGCAGATGTTGTAGATGTAGTATCTTTTTTTCTCGCCGTCTTTATATCCCGTGACAACCACTCCGATATGAGTTTGTCCTTTTGTTCTCGGTCCCAAACTTGCAGGGTCCGGAAGTACTTTTTTTAGAAATTCCATAGGAGAAATTTCACATCCTTCGCATACTTCGATAGGCTCTATACTTGTCATTCCTACGTTTTGCAACGCTCTTAAGTGCCATAAATATTTATCGCTAAACGTCATAAAAAATCTCGCTCTTTTGATACTCGGGAAGTTTTTAGTCAGACTTTCAAGCTCTTCGTGGTATAAAAGATAGCTTGGGAATTTTCCGACTTTAGGATACTCCCAATCAAACTTAACGCTCATAGGCTCTATCTCTTTCCATTCGCCGTTTTCGTAATATTTACCTTTTTGAGTGATTTCGCGAATATTGATTTCAGGGTTGAAGTTTGTCGCAAACGGATATCCGTGGTCCCCGGCGTTACAGTCTAAAATATCCAAATATTCTATTTCATCCAAAAGTTCCTGCGCGGCAAAAGCCGTAAATACGTTGGTTACTCCCGGGTCGAATCCGCTTCCAAGAAGCGCCATAAGGCCCGCTTTTTTAAAGTCTTCATCTTTTGCCCACTGTTCTTTATATTCGAATTTCGCCTCATCCGGATGTTCGTAGTTTGCGGTATCCACGTAGTGTGCTTTGGCTTTAAGACATGCGTCCATTATTGCTAAGTCTTGATACGGAAGCGCTACGTTTAGTACGATGTCGCTTTTTGTATCTTTTATGAGTTTTGCGGTTGCATCTACATCCATTGCGTCAATTTCTGCCGTTTTTACTTCTACTCCCAATTTTTCTTTGATGTCTTTTGCTATTGCGTCGCACTTTTCTTTCGTGCGGCTTGCAAGTACTATGTTTTTAAAAATATGATCGTTCATTGCCGCTTTGAAAGTCGCTACTCTTCCGACTCCTCCCGCTCCTATAATTAATAAGTTGCTCATTTTCTATCCTTTGTTAGGTATTTTTCAATTGTTTTTGGATTTTGTCTTAAATCTAAGATTGCGACTATTGTAATATATTTTTGTTCTTTATTACAATCATAATATATTGCAAAAGGAAATTTTTTACTAATCATTCTGTGATATCCGAATGTTTTTTGATGTAAACATCCGTAAAAGCTCAAAAGTTCTATTTCGGAAATTATATAATCGAAAAAAATTTTTCCTAAGTTTGTTGCTTGTTTTTCATAAAAATCAAATGCTATTTCCAAATCGTTTTTTGCATATTCAGATATTTTTATTTGAAAATTCATTTTTTATTTCTTCAATTGTGTAAGTTTTTTTGTTATTAAAATCCTTTCTTTTTTGTAAAACTTTTTCATGCCAAGATGGAGAATCTATTTTTTCCATTGAATTTAACAATTCTTCCATTAAAAGCAACTTTTCTTCTAATTTTAGGTTTTTTACATTAATCATAACATTCCTTTAATTTTACATTTGCCATTCTCAATTTTCAATTATTTCTTGTCCTTCTTTATCCCAAAAAAATACAATCCATTTGTCAGCTTTTTTTAGTACGAAATCAGGTTTATGGATTGTGTTTTCTTTATAAAATATCGTAGCGCTTTTAATTTGGGTGTTCGGATATTTCTTTTTTAAAATTTTCATTACTTCATCAAGAGTTTCTCCGCTGTCGCTGATGTCATCAAGCAACAGTACTCTTTTTTTATGGCTTAAATCGGGAATATTGAAAATTTTGGGTTTTGAAACTTTTTTTTCGTTTTCATAAGAAGATGCATTTAAGGAATATAGCTCTTTTGTATCCATTCTCTCGGCCAAAAAATGGCCTAAAGTCATACCTCCTCTGGCGATTGCCAAGAGGCAGTCGGGATTGTAATCTTTGATTTTGTTTTGAAGAGTATTAAGATCTTTTAAAAACTCTTCATACGAATAGTAATATTTTTTCATTATTCAACCTCGATTACCTTAATAGGAAGGCCTTGTTTTTCCATTTCTTCAAAAAAAGGTTTTGCATCGAATTCTTCTACGTTGTGAACTCCCTCGCTCCACCAAATCTTTTTAGCCATCAGTTTACAGCCGATAATCGCCGGCACTCCCGTCGTATAACTTACGCAGTGAGCACCTGTTTCTTCGATGGCTTTTTCGTGGTCGCAGATGTTGTAGATGTAAAAGGTTTTGTTTTTGCCGTCTTTTTTACCTTTTGCGATAACTCCGATATTTGTTTGACCTTTGTAGTTTTTGACTAAATCTTGAGGGTCCGGAAGAACTTTTGCAAGGAATTGTAAAGGTGATATTTTACATCCTTCACAAATTTCTATCGGTTCGATACTGAACATTCCTACGTTTTTTAAAGCGTTGAAGTGATATAGGTATTTGTCGCTAAAGCACATATAAAATTTCGCACTTTTCAAATTCGGGAAGAATTTTACGATACTCTCGAGCTCTTCGTGCCAAATAAGAATGCTTGTAGCTTCCCCGCACTCAGGATATTTGTGTTTTACTTGAATCTCAAATGGTTTTGTAGTTTTCCACTCTCCGTTTTCCCAATATTTACCAGGTAAATTCAGCTCTCTTAGGTTGATTTCAGGGTCGAAATTGGTAGCGAAATGTCTTCCGTGGTCTCCGAAATTACAATCGTAAATTTCTATCTCTTCAAGTTCGTCAAGCAGATAATCGGCCGCGTATTTTACCATTACCGAAGTAACACCCGGGTCGAATCCGCATCCAAGAAGCGCCATCGTATGAGCTTTTTTGAAGTCTTCATCAAGTGCCCATTGTAGGTCGTAATAAGTATCTGGATTATCTTCCGTTTCGGCTAACGCCGTATCTAAATATGCAGCACCCGTCTTGATACATGCGTGCATAATAGGCAAATTTTGATAAGGAAGCGCAACGTTACAAACGATATCGATATTTTCTTTTTTGATTAAATCTATTACGTTTTCTTCTTTGTTTGCGTCAAGAGCGTATGTTTTGATTTCTATTCCGAGTTTTTCTTTAATATCTTTTGCAATGTCGTCGCATTTGCTTTTTGTGCGGCTTGCAAGGATTATATTTTTAAACGTATCTTTGTTTTTTGCTGCTTTAAATGCAGATACTCTTCCCACACCGCCGGCACCGATAATTAACAGGTTTGCCATATCACTCCTTTTTAAAAAAATTATAACATTTTTGTGATATAATCACCAAAAAAGGCTTTGAATGAAGATATCTTTGATTCAGCAGGAATATAAAGGAAATAAAGCCGATACCGTAGCCCATACGGTAGAGATGATAAAAAAAGCGAAAGGCGAGCTTGTTATATTACAAGAGCTTCATCAAAACGAATATTTTTGTAAATGCGAAGATACTAAATATTTCGATTATGCCGAAAGTTTTAAAGAGGATGTCGAATTTTGGAGAAAAGTGAGTGAAGAGCAAAATATAGTACTTGTGACGTCTCTGTTTGAAAAAGTAATGGACGGAATCTATTACAATACGGCCGTTGTTTTTGACAGAGGAGAAATAGCTGGAAAATATAGAAAAACTCATATTCCCGACGACCCCGGATTTTATGAGAAATTTTATTTCACACCGGGCGATGAAATAGAGCCGATTGATACGAGTGTAGGGAGACTCGGCGTTTTGGTGTGTTGGGACCAGTGGTATCCGGAGCCTGCGAGAATTATGGCATTAAAAGGAGCTGAAATTTTAATATACCCTACGGCGATAGGGTGGCTTATGTGTCCTGAAAATAGGGTTGACGAGCTTTGCGAAAAAGAAAACACCCCTGAAGAAAAACAAAAAATGCTAAACGCCTGGCTTAGTGTCCAAAGAGGTCATGCCGTGGCAAACGGAGTTTATGTTGTGGCTGTTAATAGAGTGGGGCGAGAAAAAGATGAAAGCGAAGTGCTCGGCGGTATTGAATTTTGGGGAAATAGTTTTATTTACGGACCTCAAGGCGAAGTTATTGCAAAAGCGGGAGGTAATGAAGAAATCATAGAAGCCGATATAGATTTAAAAGGGGCTGCGGAAGTTAGAAAAATTTGGCCGTTTTTTAGAGACAGAAGAATTGAACTGTATGATTGTTTAAAAAGGAGATATTGTAAGTGCGATTGATATGGTTGTTTTTTGCCGTTTTTTTGTATGCGTATAATTTTTACGTACCTGAAAAATATAAAGGAGTGTTGCCCGAGAATTTTAAAATTTTAAAATATAAGAGTCTGAAAGATATAAATTTTACGAATTCTTTGGTTTTGGTTTCGAGTGATTATCTGCCTTTCATACTAAAAAATAATTTGAAAATATTAACTCCCGTGGGAGTTAAAAAAGAGTATATTTTAAGTAATATCGATTCGCTAAGTAAAATAAAAACCATAGCAAATGTCGATTTACCGGTAAAAATATTACTTGATAAAGTAAACGGCAATTATAAAGAAGTAAACGCTACGTATGAGGATTTCAAATCAAAAAAAATAGATGCTATTGTAGTTGAAAAAAAGCCGAAAAATGAGGATTTTTATGATTTTTATCTTCCGAATTACGGTATCGTTTTTACGAAATATCTTATTATTTACAAAAATGAAATTCCAAATCTCAAAAGTATCAATATGCATTTTGAGAAAATTTTCGATTTTAAATTTAAACCGGTTTATTTATCGCTTATTTTGACAGGGTATTATATTGATCGCAAAGTCGAATTTAGCAAAGTTTTGTTTGAAAATTATTATGTACAAAAAGAAGCCGAAGAAAAATTAAGAGTAGCGGTAACTCCGAATTGGCCGCCTTTTGATATTTACGTAAACGATCAGCTTAGCGGAATCGGAGTAGATTTTTTTAAACTTATAGCGAAAAAAGCGGGATTGAATTATAGATTTATAATCGTAAATTATTGGCCCGACGTATTAAAGATGATAAAAGAAAAAGAAGCCGATATTACGCCTAATACTTCGGAAACTCAGGATAGAAAAAAATACGCTCTTTTTTCAAAACCTTACTACTCTTTTCCTCTTGGAATTGTTTGTAATTCAAACGCACATATAAATAGCTTTCGAGAAATTAAAAAAATTGCCGTGGGTAAGGATTTTACTGCGGAAAAACTTATGAAAAAATACTATCCGAATCTTCAATATATAGAAGTTAAAAACGTAAAAGAGGCTCTTGAGTTGGCTGCTAAAAGCAAAGACGTCTGTGCTGTGGATATGTTGCCGGTTATATTGTGGAATATTCAAAAATTATCTCTTTATAATTTAACCCTTGTACATAAGACTTCTTTTAAGTTTAATCTTCAAATTATGATAAGAAAAGATAGACCCGATTTGCTTAAAAAAATAAATAAAGCTATAGATTCTTTATCTCCGGAAGAAAAGAGTAAAATCGTAAATAAATACATCGGAGGCGTTTTAAAAGAAGAAAACAGTAATAATTCGCTTGTTTTCATATTCGTTTCGATTATAATATTAGTAATTTTGGCGTTAATTATTCTAAAATATCGAAAAAGTTCTATGACCGATGAACTTACGGGTATATTGAACCGACGAGGAGTTATAAAAGAGGCTAAAAAAATATCCGTAGAGAGTACTCTATTGTTTTTCGATATTGACCATTTCAAAAAAATTAACGATACTTACGGTCATGAATTCGGAGATTATGTTTTAAAAGAGATTTCCAAACTTATAAAAAACAGTATTAGAAATTCCGATGTTTTCGGAAGATGGGGCGGGGAAGAGTTTGTTTTGATTTTAAGAGGTACGAAATATAAAGACGGTTTGAAGGTAGCGGAAAAAATTAGAAAAATAGTTGAAAATTATGACTTTAACGGCATAAAAGTTACTATTTCAATAGGAGAGGCACCTTTTAGAGGTGATTTACAAAATGCGGTTGAAAAGGCTGATAAAGCTTTGTATGAAGCTAAAGAAAACGGAAGAAATCAAGTGAAAGGAATAGAATGAAAATAGCACCGAGTATTTTAAGTGCGGATTTCGGAAAACTTGCCGATGAGGTAA
This sequence comes from Caminibacter pacificus, assembly GCF_003752135.1. Lineage (NCBI taxonomy): Bacteria > Pseudomonadati > Campylobacterota > Epsilonproteobacteria > Nautiliales > Nautiliaceae > Caminibacter > Caminibacter pacificus. Next base: position 365,071 of record NZ_RJVK01000002.1, on the reverse strand, counting down.
AAGCGGTATGTGATGGGGGAGCGGATTTGATACATGTTGATGTAATGGACGGGCATTTCGTGCCGAATATGACAATGGGGCCGATGATTGTAGAAGCGGTGGCTAAAGTTTCTACGAAACCTCTTGATATTCACTTTATGGTGGAAAACATTCCTTTTTTTGTGGATATGTATAAACATCTGAATCCTGAATTTATCTCTTTTCATATCGAAGAAGAAAAACATATCAATAGAGTGATTCAAAAAATAAGAAATGAAGGCATAAGACCGGCTGTCGTGCTAAATCCGGCTACTCCGGTTTGTTTACTTGAATATATCGTTAGCGATGTGGATATGGTGCTTTTGATGAGTGTTAATCCGGGATTCGGGGGGCAAAAATTTATACCGAGTGTAATTGATAAAATCAAAGAATTAAGAGAGCTTGCCGAAAAGAAAAATCCTAATCTTTTAATCGAAGTGGACGGAGGAGTAAATAATAAAAACGCGCCTCTTTTAAAAGAAGCGGGTGCTGATATTTTGGTAGCCGGAAGCTATGTGTTTAAAAGCGGGGATTATAAAAAAGCGATTGAGAGTTTAAGGGTTTAAATGAGAGTGAAAATCTGCGGCATTACGAATTATGAAGACGCAAAGCTTGCGTGTGATTACGGAGCGGATGCACTCGGGTTTGTATTTTATAAACCTTCTCCCCGCTTTATCGAAGCTGGAGTTGCCAAAAAAATAATCGAAAAACTCCCTCCTTTTGTTACGAAAGTGGCACTTTTTGTGAATATGAGTGCCGAGAGTATTAACGGAGCTATGGAATTTTTGAAAGCCGATATCGCTCAAATTCATTTTGACGCGGATGAAGATTTTTTTAGTAAACTGAATTGTAAATATCTGCCTGTAGTCAGAGCAAAAGAAAAAAGCGATATAGATAAATTCGAAGAAAACTATAAAATAGTGGACGCTTATGTTCCCGAATACGGAGGAAGCGGTAAAAGAGTTGCTCTTGAGTGGTTTGAAAATAGAGACAATTCAAAAATAATCTTAGCCGGAGGGCTTACGCCAGAGAATGTTTTTGAAGTGGGAAGATATGGATTTTACGGGGTTGATGTCAGCAGCGGGGTAGAAGAGAGACCCGGAAAAAAAGATAAAAGAAAACTGAGAAAATTTATAGAGCTTGCAAAATACGGACTTAGGTGCGGATAGTTAAAAGTGAAAAATGAAAAGTAAAAATTTGCACTTTATAAATGAAAGGCATGTATGAAAGCGTTTGTTTTGGCAAAAATCGCCGAAAGACTAAAAAAATACAAATATATAAAAAGAGCGCTAAGAGTTGATGAAAATCTTATTTTATTGCAATTTGACAATGATAAATACTATTTTGATTTGACAAAAGGAAGTGGTGATATTTATATAAATATCGATTATCCTTTGGTGAAAAAATTTAAAGCACCTTTTGATATCGTGCTTGAGAAGAAATTTACAAAAGCAAAATTGATTGACGTTCGGGCAAAAGAGAGAATCTTAACGATTACGGCAAAAAATCAAAATCGCTTTAAAGAAGAGATTGTAAAAATAAGATTCGAATTTACGGGAAGATACACAAATGCGATAATTCTTGATGAAAACGACGTAATTATCGAGTCTTTAAGACATATTAGCGAAAACATTTCAAGCCGTGTGGTAAAGCCGGGTATTAAACTTGAAGAATTGCCGAGTATCGAAATAAAAGAAAAAGTTTTTGAAATAGACGATATCGAAAAATATACAAAAGAGCTTTTTGAGAAAAAATATCAAAACAGACTGAATCAGAAAAAAGAGTCTTTGTTAAAAAAAATCGATAAAAAAATAAAAGAGATAGAAAACAAACTAAAAAAATTGGAAGATGAAGATAAGCTTTTGCAAAAAACTAAAACTTACAAAAAATACGCAGATGTAGCTATGGCGAATTTGTATATGATTAAACCTTATGACAAAGAGCTTAAAACTTATGATTTTGAGGGGAACGAAATAACTATTCCCATTCCTCAGCTAAAAAATATAAACGAAATAGGAAATTACTATTATAAACTCTCCAAAAAAGCAAAGAGAAAAGCCGAAAATCTGCATATAGAAAGAAAATATCTAAAAGAACAGCTCGAATTTTTGAAAAATTATAAAAAGTTAGTCTTAAACGCTCAAAATTTAAGCGAGTTAAAAACGTACGAGCCTCCTAAAAAAGAGAAAAAAGAGGACGAAAATATAGCGAAATTCTATTTTGACGATTATTTAATAATGGTAGGGAAAAACGAAAAAGGAAATATTAAGCTTTTAAAAAGCTCGAACGCGAACGATTTGTGGCTCCATATAAAAAATCATCCCGGAGCTCACGTAATCGTAAAAAACAACAAACTTTCCTTAAATGATGATATAATTAAAAAAGCGGCTCAGCTTGCGGTGGCTTTTAGCGGAAAAGATGAAGGTGAAGTTGATTATACGAAGCGCAAGTTTGTAAAAATCAAAGACGGTGCCAACGTCGAATACGGCAAATACGGCACCGTAAAGGTGAGAATATGAGCCTTATACATAACATTACATGGATTAATCAAAATATGCAAGTAGCTTCTATGGTAGCGGCGGATAGTGTCGCAAGAGAAGTGGTAAGCAGAGAATTTCAAAAGATTTTGAGTGCCGAGAAAGAGAGAAAAGTCGAAGAAATTGAAAAAGTTGAAAAAACCGAAGAGATTTTGCCTGACGACGACTCAAGAAGAGAGGTCGAAAAAGAGGCTCAAAAACATATTGATTTAAGGGCGTAGAATGAAAGAAAGATTGATAACGAGTGTAGTTTTGATTGCTTTTTTGCTGATCGTGGGAGTTATAAATAATATTTATTTAACGGGACTTTTGGTAGCCGTAATTGCAATTGCCGGTATGTGGGAAGCAAAAAAATTATTTGAAGTCGAGGATGATAACGTTTTTTATTTTTTAGCGATTATGGCGTTTTTGTCAATATTTTCAAACCCCGTATTTATCGCCGTCGTTTCGGTATTGGTAGTTGGAGGATATATAGCTTATTATCAAAAAGATTTGAATTTGATTTCTTTAAGTTTTTATCCTCTTTTACCTTTAATGCTGCTGCTTGATTTGTATCATAAAACGACAATGGGAATGATAGGCTGGCTGATTGTGATAATAGCTGCAACAGATTCTTTTGCGTATATTATAGGCAAAAATTTTGCCAAAAAGTTTTTTAATCAAGGCTTTTGTAAAACTTCTCCGAATAAGTCTTGGGAAGGTGTAATCGGAGGAGTCGTAATCGGTACGATTTTGGGAAGTATTGTAGGGCTTGCTTTTTTTGATTTTCCAAAAAGTTTTTTAATCTCTTTTGTCGTAAGTATCGCCGGGGTATTTGGGGATTTGTTTGAGAGTTATTTAAAAAGAAGAGCCGGAGTGAAAGATAGCGGAAATATTTTGCCGGGACACGGAGGAGTGCTTGATAGAATCGATGCATATTTATTCGGTGCGCCTTTGATGTGGGCGCTTGTGGTGCTTTATTAAAGAGGTGAAATGGTCGTATTAGGAAGTACGGGGAGTATAGGGGTTAATACTTTAGAAATCGCAAGGCGATACGGGATTGAAATAGAAGCTTTGGTAGCCGGAAATAATTATGAAGTTTTAAATAAGCAAATTAAAGAATTCAATCCTAAATTCGTTGTCGTAAAAGATAAAGAAACCGCAAAAAATGTTGATTTTCATAATGTAAAATACGGCGAAGAAGCGATTCTTGAAGTGATAAAAAATTCAAATAGCGAGTTGGTAGTAAATGCGCTTGTGGGAGATGCGGGGCTAAGACCTACTCTTCAAGCTCAAAAATGCGGTAAAAAAATAGCGCTTGCGAATAAAGAGTCTTTGGTTAATGCCGGAAAATTTATAGATACTTCAAAAATTACTCCTATTGATAGCGAACATTTCGGGCTTTGGTATTTATTAAACGGAAAATTAAGTAAAGATTTTAATAAATTATTTATCACCGCAAGCGGCGGAGCTCTTAGAGATTGGAAAATAGAAGATATCAAAAAGGCTGTGCTAAAAGACGTTTTAAAACATCCGAATTGGTCGATGGGAGTTAAAATCACCATAGATTCGGCCACTATGGTGAATAAGCTTTTTGAGCTTTTGGAAGCTAAGTGGCTTTTTAATACTACAAATATTGATGCTTTTATTGAGACCAAATCGGTAATTCATGCTCTGATAGAATGGCAAGACGGCTCCACTACCGCTCATATCTCAAGAACGGATATGAAACTTCCTATTGCGTTTGCTATTTTGGATGAGGTGAAAGAGGAAATATTAAAGCCTGTAAATTTGCTTGAGATAGGCTCTTTGGAGTTTAGAAAAATCACTTGTGAGAAATATCCCGTTTGGGAGATTAAAGATTTGCTTCTTAAAAAGAGCGATTTGGGAGTTGTGGTAAATACCGCAAACGAATATGCGATTGAGCTTTTTGTAAAAGAGAAAATAGGCTTTTTAGATATCAGTAAACTGATTTTAAGTGCCGTAAAAAGATTTGAAAATATAAAAATAGATGATATTGAAGAGATTTTTGAGATAAAAGAAGATGTAAGGAAGTGGTGTGAGAGTTATACTTTTTGATTTGGACGGGACGCTTATAGATTCTACTGAAGCTATTCTTGAAGGTTTTAGGGTTGTTTTTGAAAAATTCGGTAAAACTCCTGCGAGTGATGATGAAGTAAAAAAACTAATCGGTCTTCCTCTTGATATTATGTTTGAAAATTTGGGGATTAAAGAGGGAGTTTGGGATTATGTAAATGCTTATAAAGAACACTATCGCAAAATTTCAAAACAAAAAACAATACTTTTACCAAATGCGAAAGAAGCCATATTAAAAGCAAAAGAGTTTGCGCGTCTTGGTATCGTTACTACGAAAACGGGGCTTTATTCAAAAGAACTTTTAGAACATTTCGGAGTTATGAAATATTTTGAAGTATTGATAGGAAGAGAGCACGTAGAAAACCCGAAACCTCACCCGGAACCTATCTTAAAAGCTTTACATCAAATGAATGCCAATAAAGAAGCCGCGTGGATGATAGGGGATACCTGTCTTGATATGGTAAGTGCAAAAGAAGCTGGGATTAAATATGTCGGAGTGGAATTTAAATACGAGAGTCAAGAAAATATGAAAAAATGTGCCGAAATTATTAAACCTGATGTTTTAAAGGCTGTGGAGTATATTAGGGAAGTTGCGAAATTGTGAGTTTGTGAAATAGTGAAAAAAGAGAAGAAAAAACTAAAATTTCTTCCAAAAGTCTCTGCTTAGAAGCATTAAAACCGTAAAAAATTCAAGTCTTCCTATTATCATTCCTATTGCAAGTACTATTTTTTGAGTATCGGTAAAAAACGCGAAATTATCCACAGGGCCTACGTGTCCGAATCCGGGACCGATATTTCCCACACAAGCGATTGCCGCACTGATTGAGGTCATAGTATCGTAGCCGTTTGCATAAAGATATAAAGCTATTATCGTATTTGTCATTATGTATAGGAAAAAAAACGCCCCTACGCTGTTAATAGTATTCATACTAATAGGTTTTTTATCTATTTTTACCGAAAAAATGGCATTTGGAAAAAGGAATTTTTTAATTTGAAATTTTAGGTTTTTAAACATAACGATATAACGGATGATTTTAGGACCCCCAGCAGTACTTCCGGCGTTACCTCCAAGTAGCATCGCCATAAAAATAATAGCGATAGCCGCTTGTCCCCACTGCGAATAATCAAGGGTCGCAAAACCTGTAGTGGTTAAAATGGAGCTTATGGTAAAAAATGCGTTTGTCGCATCGAAAAAGAGTGTGTCGTTTGATTGAAAATAGTGTACTAATGTTAAAGCTACCGATAAAACCAAAAAAAGTCCGATATACCATTTTGTCTCTTCGTTTTTAAAGCCGCTGAAATCTCCTTTCATAGCTTTGATATGAGCTATGAAGTTGATACCCGATAGAAGCATAAAAATCGTCGTAGTCCATAAAATCCACGGGTTGTGAATCCAATATCCTAACGATTCGCTTTTAGTTGAGAATCCTCCCGTAGAAATGGTAGCAAAAGCGTGATTTATCGCATCAAACCAATTCATCCCTTCAATTTTCAATAAAATCAAATCCAAAATAGTTATCAAAATATAAACTTGCCATAATTTCATAGCGGTTTGTTTGAGTTTCGGGGTGATTTTTTCAGGTGTTATACCTGTGGCTTCCGATTTGAAAAGAGCAAGCGAAGCGGTAGGGTTTATTAAAGATAAAAGTCCGATACTAAGCACGATAATTCCCATACCTCCTATCCAATGCATTACGCTTCTTAGCATTAAAGCGCTTTTTGGAAGGTCGCTGATATCGGAATATATAGTAGCTCCCGTAGTCGTAAAACCGCTCACACTCTCAAAAAATCCGTCTACAAAGCTTACGTGTGTTAATAGCATAAGAGGTATGGCTCCGAGCACTCCTCCCATTATCCACACTAAATTAACGCTTAAAATCGCTTCTTTAATGCTTAGTTTCATATGGTGTTTTCTAAAGAGTATTAAAATCAAGCCGAAAAATATAATACTTCCCAGCCAATATTCGAAAAAATATCCTATTTTTTCGTTATAAATTTTCGCGGTTATCAGCACCATACTAAACATCGCTTCGATTATGAGCCCTACAAGGGCTAAAAATTTAATAATGTTGATTAAAGCTTTTCTATCCATGCCACATTCCCTGAAAAGTTGAATTCGATTACGATATCGTTTTCTAAAATCTCTTCGTTATTTTGAGGTATAAGAATTTTATCTTCTCTGATTACTATCACTTTCGCTTTTTCTTTCGGAGCTTGGAATTTGGTTTTTGAGAAGATTTTTTTGATAAATATTTTTCCTTCCATTCCCAAGAAAAATTTTTCGTAAATATTTCCGGTGTTGTTTATCTCTTCCAATATCTGAGAAACGGCGGAAAGTTTCGGACCTCTTACGGCGGGAAGTTTTAGTGAGGTCATCATTGAATAGTAGTTGAGGTTGTTGTTTATGCAAATTACTTTTTTTATCCCTAATTTTTTGGCAAAAAGTCCTTTTATAATGTTCGTTTCGTCAAATCTTGTCGCCGCAATTGCCAAATCGCTTAGATGTAGATTTTCGCTGGTAAATAGGTTTTCGTCTTCATAGCTTGCGTTTATTACCATTACGTCTTCTTCTAAAATATCAGCGGCTTTTTGAGCTTTTTGTTCGTCTTTTTCGACAATTTTAATATTCAGTCCGAATTCGTGTAGAGTTCTTGCTATTTCTATTCCGATATCTCCCGCTCCGAAAATCAGTACGTTTTCTATTTCTTGAGGAGTGGAAGGGGAGAGGTTTTTTAGAATTTTTTTTGCTTTTTCTTCAGTTGCTAAAATATAGACCAAATCTCCTTCTAAGATAAAATCGCTCTCATCTAAAAATAAAAACTCTCCTTTTCTATAAACTCCTACAATTATAGAATTTTCGGAATTTAAAAGAGAGACTTGATAGTCGTTTTCACTAAAAGTCGAGTATAGTTTGTATTCGACATATGGTAGTTCTTTTATGTTGTTTGCGTATGGAAATTCGATAATTTTTCCTATGTTTGAAGCAGTTAATTTTAGCGGATAAACAAAGTAATCGATATTGAATTTTTTGTTTAGATTCGCAAGTAGATAAGAGGTGTTTTTTAGTCTTGAGATTTTTGATTTGGTATTTGTATAGTCGTCGATAAAAAACGATGAGAGCAGGTTTATTTCGTCGTTGTTTGTAACTGCGATGTAGTAGTCGTATTCGTCTTTTAACGATTGATAAGTTAGTATGTTTCTAAGGTCCGAATGAATAGTTAAAACGTCCAAAGTTTCGTTGATATATTCAAGTGCCGAGGGATTTGTGTCTATTATCGTAACATCGTGAGAGTTGGATAATAGTTTTGCCAAATTATAGCCTACTTTACCGGCACCACCGATTAAAATCTTCATTTCTCCTCCTTTTAAACGTATAATTATAACTCTCTGAAATAAAAATGTCGCTTTTTTTATGAAAAAAACTTTGAAATTTTTTATTACAAAAAGTAACATTTATGAAAAAAAAATGATATTAAGACTAAAGTTTTTAAATTAGGATGTTTTTTATGCTATATTAAGAATACTTTAAGAGGAATTTAGCTAAAATACACAAAAAAAGGATTGATATGCTACAAATTAGATGGCACTCTCGTGCGGGACAAGGTGCGGTAACAGGTGCAAAAGCACTTGCTGACGTAATGGCGAGAACAGGAAAATACGTTCAAGCATATTCGGTTTACGGTGCGGAAAAAAGAGGTGCACCGATGACTGCTTATGATAAAATTGACGATCAGCCGATTTTAGACCACTCTAAATGGATGGCTCCTGATTATGTACTTGTAATCGACCCGTCACTTGTATTCCAAGAAGAGATTGTTGATAATACTAACGACGATACTATTTTTATCGTTACATCTCACCTTGATAAAGATGATTTGGTAAAAGTTGCGACTCATCTTCAAGGAAAAAAAGTTTACGTAGTTGACGCGATTAAAATTTCGCAAGAAGAAATCGGAAGAGCGATTCCGAACACTCCTATGCTCGGAGCATTTATGAAAATCAGTAATATTATTCCGTTTGAAGATTTCTTGGTTTCTATTGAAGATATTCTTTCAAAATTCCCTAAGAAAATCATCGAAGGTAACTTAAGAGCTATCAAAAGAGCTTATGAAGAAGTAAAATAAGGAGAAATTATGGCAACACCTAAAGATATGCTAACAACTTGGGATAAAGTGCAATTCGGTGCGGTTCTTCCTTCATTCGAAGACCCTGAGCACAAAAAAAGAAGCAAATTCCATTCATACAACTATACTGTAGCTGATTGGAGAGTTGAAAAACCTGTATTTAATAGAGAACTTTGTATCGACTGTGACTACTGCTGGGTATTTTGTCCGGATAGTTGTTTCCAAGTGGAAGAAGTCGTAAACAAAAGAGGTAAAAAACAAGCTAAAATCGTAGGTATTAACTACAACCTTTGTAAAGGATGCGGTGTATGTGTAGAAGTATGTCCTACACCGATTAAATCTCTTTTAATGTTCCCTGAATATGTGGATAACGAAGAGGCACTAAAACAATGGCCTAAAAAAGATTAAAGGATAGACATGGCTGAAAGATATGAATTAAAAAATAAGGAAGTTTGGGACGGAAATATGGCGGCTGCCCATGCGCTAAGACAAGCGCAAGTTGACGTAGTGGCTGCTTATCCTATTACACCTTCGACTCCTATCGTACAAAATTACGCTCAATTTTTAGCGGACGGATATGTTGACGGTGAATTCGTAATGGTTGAATCAGAGCATTCGGCTATGAGTGCTTGTGTGGGTGCTGCTGCGGCTGGTGGTAGAGTTGCTACTGCAACGTCAAGCCAAGGTTATGCGTTAATGGTAGAGGTACTTTATCAAGCAAGCGGTATGAGACTTCCTATCGTTATGACTGTAGTAAACAGAGCGCTTGCGTCACCTCTAAACATTCATGGAGACCACAGCGACCTTTATTTGGGTAGAGATGCAGGATGGATTCATCTTATCGCAAACAACCCTCAAGAAGCATACGATTTAACTCTTTGTGCTTTTAGAATCGGTGAAGACGATAGAGTAAGACTTCCGGTAACAACTAACCAAGACGGATTTTTAGTATCTCATACGGCTCAAGTGGTAGAGCCTCTTCAAGACGAAGACGCATATAAATTCGTAGGTGAATACAAAGCTAAAAACCCAATGCTTGATACTAAAAACCCTGTAACTTACGGTGCGCAAACTGAAGAAGAGTGGCATTTCGAACACAAAGCAAACCAACACAAAGCGCTAATGGATAGTTTCCCTGTAATCGAAGAAGTATTTAAAGAATTCGAAAAAGTAAGCGGAAGAAAATACAATCTTGTAGAAACATACAAACTTGACGACGCGGACGTTGCGCTCGTACTAATGGGAAGTGCATATGAGACTGCAATGCTTGCTGTGGATAAAGCAAGAGAAGAAGGAATCAAAGTAGGTCTTCTTATGCCAAGAGTATTCAGACCGTTCCCATACAACGAAGTGGCTGAAAAACTAAAAGGCGTAAAAGCCGTAGCTGCGCTTGATAGAAGTGCTCCTATGGGTACTACGGGTGCGCTTTATAACGAAGTGGCGGGTGCTTTAGCTGCTAAAGGCGAGAGTGCAATCCTTACTAATTACATTTACGGACTTGGTGGTAGAGATACTACTGTTGAGCATATTTTAGAAGTTATTAAAGAAACTAACGAAAACGCAAAAGCTGGAAAAAGAGTTACGCCTCTACAAGGATTTATTAACCTTAGAGGTCCGAAACTTTCATTTAATTAAGGAGTTTTTATGAAAAAGATTGGTAGTTTAAAAGAATTCGCTTGTACTCCTGATAGATTCCAAGGTGGGCACAGACTTTGTCCTGGATGTGCTCACTCTATGATAGTAAGAGAAGTTGTGAACGCAACTGACGACGATTTGGTAATTTCGACTGCTACTGGATGTCTTGAAGTATGTAGTGCGATTTATCCATATACTTCTTGGGACGTTTCTTGGATTCATATCGGATTTGAAAACGCAGCGGCTGCAATTGCCGGGGCGGAAGCTATGCATAAAGCGCTTGCAAGAAAAGACAGACTTTATAATGACGATAGAAGAGTTAAATTCGTAGCATTCGGTGGAGACGGTGGTACTTACGATATCGGTTTCCAATCACTATCCGGTGCTGTTGAGAGAGGACACGATTTTCTATATGTATGTTTGGATAACGAAAACTACGCAAATACGGGAGGACAAAGAAGTTCGGCAACACCTATCGGTGCTCACACTTCTACGACTCCAAGAGGTAGAGTAAGTTACGGTGAAAAACAAAGAAAAAAAGACCTTACTATGATTATGGCGGCACACGGATGTCCGTATGTTGCAACTGCAATTCCTGGTAGCAAACACTGGAAAGACTTAGCGACAAAAGCGGCAAAAGCTATCAGTACGGTAGGACCTACATTTATTAACGCACTAAGTCCTTGTACGACCGAGTGGAAATTTAAACCTGAAGATACTGTAGAAATCGCTGATTTGGCAGTTGAAACATGTGCTTTCCCTCTTTATGAAATCGAAGACGGGCATAAACTTACAATTAACTATAGACCGAAACAAAAACTTCCTATCGAAGAGTATCTCGGAGCTCAAGGAAGATTTAGTCACTTATTCAAACCTGAAAACAAATGGATTATCGAAGAGTGGCAAAAACAAGTTGACGAATATTGGGATTATCTACAAAGAAGAGAGGAAGCAGGAGTTTAATTCCTCTTTTTTCTTCAATTTTCTTTCCATAAAAAATAATTATAATTCTTGACAAAACTTCATCTACTGCGTTATCATTTAATATTCACTTAATATTTTTATAAAGGCTTAGCCATTAAAAAAGAGTATTCTTTATTAATCGATACGTTTATAATCGGTATTATCGGTGCTGCGTGTGCGGAGATTTTTATCGTTCTTTTGCATTTGATAAGCACTTATGCGTTAGGTCATCTGGTAGGATATTTACCGCAAGACACTCTAAAACTTCTCTCAAACTATACAAATCATACGACACTTAATCCTTTTATGCTTTTGGTGGTAATTACGACAGGTGGATTATTAAGCGGTCTTTTGGTGTATATTTTCGCTCCCGAAGCGGAAGGTCACGGAACCGATACGGTAATTAGGGCGTTTCACAGAAACGGCGGATATTTAAGACCGATTGTAGTGCCTATAAAAATTTTAGCTTCGGCAATTACTATCGGTACGGGTGGTGCGGCGGGTAGGGAAGGACCGACCGCACTTTTTAGTGCCGGTATCGGGTCTATGTATGCAAATTTTAGAAAGGTAGGAATCAAAAAAAGACAGGTTTTTGTACTTATCGGTATGGCAAGCGGACTTAGTGCGGTATTTAAAGCGCCACTCGGTACTTCAATATTCGCAATAGAAGTTTTATATACGAATAACGAATTTGAAACAAGAGAGCTTATTTATATACTTTTCGGGCCATTTATCGCATATACTATTACCGGATTTTTATTCGGGTGGCAGCCGATTTTTAGTGTGCCCGATATAGAAGTTACTCAAATTTCGACTTATTTTAAAATAGCGATTCTTGGTGGGGTTAGCGGAATTATCGGTTTTATATTGCCAAATACATTTTACGGGGTTAGGGATTTATTTAGAAAAATTCCTATTTTACCTCATTTTAAACCCGCTTTAGGTGCTTTTGTCGTAGGACTTATAGCTATTTATTTTCCTCAAGTTTTAGGAGGAGGATACGGGTTTATTCAAGAGAGTATTAACGGAAATTTGGTAGGAGTGATTTTATTATCGCTTTTGATTGCTAAAATTTTGGCGTTTTCTTTTACGGTAGGAAGCGGCGGAAGCGGTGGTGTGTTTGCACCGTCTTTATTTATCGGGGCAATGCTTGGAGCTTTTATGGCGTATGTTTTTAAAGAATCGAGTGCCGTTTTTGCCGTTATCGGTATGGCGGCTGTTTTTGGAGCGGCGGCGAGGACGCCGCTTTCCACTATCGTTATGGTTGCGGAGATGACCGGAGGATATTCTCTTTTAGCTCCCGCAACTCTTGGAGTTTTAAGTGCGTTTTTCGTTCATGATATTTTGATTAAGACTCTAAAACCGAAATACGTAAGCTTATATGAAGCGCAACTTTTAAGCAAAGACTATTCTCCGATATATCAAGTGGAAAAAATCAGAGAAATTCTCACGTGTCATTCTAAAATGTTAAACCTTGAAAAAGCGGTACTTGATAGAGAGGATTTGCTCGATTTGTTAGAAAGAGGAGAAGAGGTCGAAATAGGCGGTGGAAAATATATATTTTTCGGAACCTTTACCAAAAAAGTAAAACTTCAAGAAGGAGAGTATTTCAAAAAATATAAAAACGTGGACGTTATATATGTTTTTAGAAACGGCAAGTGGCTTCCGGGATTTGTAGTTAATTCGATTTTAGAGGGCGATGAAGTATTACTTGTCGGTTCAAAAGAGGCTATCGATAGAATAAAAGACGAATTCGTACCGATTTCTCAAACTTTCTCAAAACTCAGAGTCCAACACGAAGAGATAGAAGGATTAAAGAATTAAATCCATTTTTTCTTTTTAAGCCAATAAAAAATACCGCCGGCAATAGTAATATTTATGATCCAAACGGCAAGATAACCGTATTTCCAATCAAGTTCGGGCATATATTTAAAGTTCATTCCGTAATTACCGACCACGAAAGTTAGTGGTAAGAAGATAAGCGAGATTGCCGCTAAGCGTTGCATCGCTTTGTTCATTCTCGTAGACAAAATACCCATATGCAGGTTTAATAGGTATCCCGTTCTGTCAAGTAACGTTCTTGATTCGTTGATTAGGTATTTTAAGTGTTCGTTGATATCGATAAATTCGTATTTTAATTTTTTCTTTATAAGCGGCGGAAATCTGTTGTAGGCTTTGTTTATTACGTCTTTTTCTTGGATTGTGACTTTTGAAATTCTGTTTAAAGTACGTCTGGCGTAGTATATGTCTTTTTGGAGTTCGTCTTCTTCAATGTTTTCGTGAAAAATACTATCTTCCAAATCTTCTAAAGCTTCGTCTATTACATCCACTATCAAAATAGTATTGTCGACCAAAATATCGGCTATTAGATACGTAACGTATTCGAACTCTTGATTTTTATATCTTTTTTCAAACTTTTTGGCAAGTTCGGTGATTATCTCTTTTTCTTCTGCTAAAACGAAAAATTTGTTTTTTGTAATGATTACAACAACGTTACTGTCATCATAAAGTAGGTTTTCTTCTTCGTCGAAACGAATGTATTTTAGGATTAGGAGTTTGAAGTTTTCAGTCTCTTCGTAAGTGATTGATTGGTCTTCGCTTTGGATGTCTTCAATGAAACTTTCTGGAAATCCGTGTGTTTTTAGCCAATCTATAATTTTTTCGTTTTTTACGGTAGAGAAGATGATTTGTTTTTCGTTTTCTCTGATTTGGATATCTTCTTCTTTGAGCAGTCTGTCAGTAAAGATAAACATAAAAACCTCCTTTTATGGAGGTTGCAGGGGTAAAAAGCACTTCTTAGTGCATTTAACCTCTACAACCTTTTTGGAATTATATCAATTTTAGTTAATATTGTGATAACATATTGTAATTATAATGTGAAAAAAGGTAAAAAAATGAGAGCTTCGTTTTTGATATTTTACGTACTCTTTTCATCTACGATTTTACATGCCGAATTTGCAGTAAAAACGGAAATAAAAAGAGACTTCGTTAAAAAAATAGATTATAAAAGAGCGATTAACGCAAGCAATAAATACGCTTTAAAAGGAGATATAAAAAACTCTCTTAAATACGCAACGATTGCATATAATATCTCAAAAACGAAAGAGTCGATGTATCTGCTTGCGAGAATTTATAATAAATGTAAGAGATTTGAGGATTTGAGATTGATATCTTCTGAGATTTTGAAAAAAGACAAAAATGACTATTTGGGACTAAAATATATGACTTTTTCTCTTATAAATCTGAAATCTAAAAAAGCGCTTGAGTTTGCAAAAAGAGGATATAAGCATTACGGAAAAGATTTTTCGAAGCTTCTTGATAAAGCATACGATTTGGTATGAAATTTTATAAATAGCAAGATTTTTTCTTGCAAAAACATTATTTTTTTATTATAATTTCAATCCACACACGGAGAGGTGGGTGAGTGGCTGAAACCGGCGCCCTGCTAAGGCGTTGTACCCACTTCGGGTACCGCGGGTTCGAATCCCGCCCTCTCCGCCATTTAAACAATTCTTCAAAATAAGTGTCAGAGATATATAGTAAGAATATTAACTTCGGTTTTTTAAAAACTTTCAGTCTATTTTCTAAACTTTTAAATAAATGTCACCTTTATGTCATATCAAAATAATATAATATTAGTCTGAATTAAATGTATGAAAATATCACAAGGAGATTTGATGAGAAAAATTTTATTAGGAGTTTCACTTGCAGCAGCGGCTTTAATGGCGGCTGATTATCAAGTTGGAGCTGGATTCGGTAGAAATGCGGTATCTAATACTACTATGAAAAACTACAACTTTTTAAACTTAAGAGTTGGAAAATATCTACCAAAAAATCATATTTTAAGAGTTGAGCTTGAAAAAAGTACTTCAATTAAAATTCCAGGAGTTGACAACGATACTTCACTTACAAGAGCGTTAGTAAATGTAGAGCATTATTTTAATCTTGAAAATTGTAAATTAACTCCGTATGCATTTATCGGTGGTGGTTATCAATGGGTTAAAGGTACTTATGATAACGCAGCAGTAGCTGATTTAGGAATTGGTGCAAAATATAATCTTACGAAAGCGGTTGGTCTTTTTGTTGAAGCAAGAGGTCTTAGAGATTTCCACAACAATGACAACCATTACGGATTTATCGGTGGACTTACTTACGCATTCGGCGGAGAAAAAGCGGCACCGGCACCTGCTCCTGTAAAAATTGAAAAACCAGTAATTATCGATAGCGACCATGACGGTGTATCTGATGCAAAAGATAAATGTCCTGGAACACCTGCCGGAGTTAAAGTAGATCAAAACGGATGTCCTATCGATAGCGATAACGACGGAGTTCCTAATTATCTTGACAAATGCCCTAATACACCTGCGGGAGTTCAAGTAGATAAAAACGGATGTGCGCTTGATAGCGACCATGACGGTGTTCCTAACTACCTTGACAAATGTCCTAACACTCCTGAAGGATTCAAAGTAGATAAAAACGGATGTGCGATTAACTATAACTTCGAAATCAATTTCGATAACAACAGCGCAAAAATCAAACCTGAATATATGCCTAAAATTGAAAAATTTGCGGAATTCTTGAAAAATCATCCTGATGTAAAAGCGGAAATTCAAGGATATACTGATAACAGAGGAAGCTATAAATATAATGTTGTTCTTTCTGAAAAGAGAGCAAAAGCGGTATATGATATGCTAATCAAACTTGGTGTACCTGCTGATCAATTAACTTGGGCAGGATACGGACCTAAAAATCCTATCGCTTCAAATGACACTGCTGAGGGAAGAGCTAAAAACAGAAGAGTGGTAGCGAAAATCATTTATTAATCTTCTTTTTCCCTCTCTTTTTTTATTATAATTGCCTAAAAAGGCAACCGCAATGTTTAAAGAAATTCTTTTTGATACCATTTCACTTATTACTATTTTAAATCCTATCGCCGCAGCGGCTATTATGCTTTCGCTTGTAAAATATTCAGAAATACCCCAAGTTGCGAGAAAAACTTCGATGACCGTATTTATCGCTTCTCTTGTTACGATGTTTGCGGGGGGATATATATTAAAACTTTTCGGAATAAATATTCCTTCTATAAAAGCGATAGGCGGAGTGGTACTTTTGATTATCGCTCTTAATATGATTCAAGGTAAAGAAGTAGCACCTACAAATGCGACAAAAGAAGAACACAAAGCGGCTGAAAATAGGGATGATGTTGCTATAATTCCGCTTGCAATTCCTATACTTTTCGGTCCGGGAGTCATTACTACCATTATCGTTTTATCGGAAAAATCAAAAACAGTAAGTGAAAAAATTTATTTATTGTGTGCGATATTTTTGTCTTCTTTTATCGTGTTTTTGACATTAAGAAAAGCAGATATCATCTCCAAATTTTTAGGAGTAAACGGGCTTAAAATAATTACGAGACTTATGGGGCTTATAATTGGAGCTATCGCATTTTTATTTTTGGTAGGAGGAGTTAAGGCATTATGGATAAATCTTTAAAATTAACCTTTATTCTTTTTACTTTAATAACCGGAATAATAACCGGGATTTTTATCGTTATTTACGGACTTTTGACGAAGTTTTTGTCATATTTGCTTTTTTGGGGAGACCCGTTTGAGAGTATAGAACATCTGCCTTGGTGGTATTTGTATCTGATACCGACCGTTTCTATTTTGATAGTGAATTATATGATTTCAAAAGATGAGAGCGTAAAAGAGTACGGAGTGGCCGAAATTGCTCAGGCTGTAGAGGAAAACAGGCTTGTTTTTACGTGGAAATCTCTTTTTAATAAAATAGTGGCGTCGGCACTATCTCTCTCAAGCGGTTTTGCAGTCGGAAACGAAGGTCCGAGTGCCGCTATCGGTGCTATGGTCGCGGATAAATTTCACGAATTTTTCAAACTTCCCAAAAAACTTTTGAAAGTCTCTTTGAGTGTCGGAGCAAGCGGCGGGATTGCCGCTATTTTCGTATCACCCATAACCGGAATAATGTTTGCCATAGAGAATATTGCATATGAGTTTGTAAGGGATTTTGCCGGATATTTGATACTCTCAAGCGTTACGGCTTTTAGCGTGGCATTATATTTTTTGGAGCCTTTGATTTTTAATTATTCGGCCGGTAAATTTATAGAATACAGAAATATTTTTGCCGGGATATTGTTTATTCCCGTAATAACTTTTTTTATCTACTTTTATTTGATTTTAAAAGATAAGCTTCTTGAATTTTTAAATAAATTTTTGACAAGTAGATTTTTAAAATATAAAAATTATATTTTTGCCGTTATTGGCGGCGGAGTGATAGGTACGATACTTTTAATCTCTCCTTATGCCGCGTTTAGCGGGCACGAGCTTGTTAATTTTTTGATAAACGACAAACTTCATTTGGCGTATAGTGTTATATTTGTCATAATAGTATTAAGAATTATCGCAACGGCCGTATCTATATATGCAAATGCCGTGGGAGGGATATTTATCGCTCTTATGAGTATCGGTGCGCTTGTAGGGTATGGATATGCGGAGATGTTTAATGCTTTTTTTTCAAATATTACAATCGAACCTTTCTATTTTGCCGCAATAGGAGCCGCATTATTTATGGGAGTGAATATGAAACTTCCTTTGACGGCTCTTGTTGTGGCGCTTGAAATTACATACGACTACAACGTAATCGTACCGACGGGGATTTTATATATAATCGTAAGCTTTTTAGTTACTTTGACTTTTGATATTCACAAAATGATTTTTAAAGGTAAAAAATGAGATTTTTATTAATTTTTTTTGTGTTGTTAAATTTTGTTTTCGCTCAAAATGTTGATGAAATTTTAGAAAAAATACCGAAAAACTCGCCGACTTATTCGCTTGACGTCGCCCTTGCCAAAAAGATTAAAACTTTAAAATTCAAACCTTACGAAATTAATCTTTCACCTAAAAATCAAGTCCAATATCTAAAAAGTTTTAAAGATTTGATAAGTATGCAAGAAGATTTTATCACTTTACCTAAAAAAATTGACGATTTGAATGAAAAAATCTCTTTATTAAAAGAACAAAACAGCACGACCTCGGATCTTCAAAAACTATATTATTCGAAACTTCTCGGCATATATAATAAACAATATGAATATTTAAGCCAAAATCTTAAAAAGATAAAAAAAACTCTTTTTGAAAAATTGAAAAATATAAAGTTCGATATTCAAGAAGCGAATGAAAATATCGCTTATTGGAACAAATTATTAAAACAAAAACAATTGGAGTATGAAAAACTAAAAATAGACCTTCAAAAATGGCAGTTGTTAGGAGATGAAAAAAACATACAAAAAATTCAAAATTACATAAAAATAAACCTTCAAAAAAAAGAAGAAATTTATAAACATCTATTTGATAATCATACGGTTTTGTGGCTTGAAGCTATAAAAAATAAAGACAAAAAAGCTCTAAAACTTGACGATAACGTCCTAAACGATGCAAAACATATCGGAGATATTTTTTATAAAGCGGTTGATATCGTCGTAAATGATTTCGAAAGTTTTGCGTTCGGAAGTAAGCTTTTAGTTTATAATTCAAAAAAAGAGCTTCAACTCACACTCGATAAGATTTGGCAGATTTTGAATTATCCTCTTTTTACGGTAGGAAAAAGAACTATTACCCCTATAAATTTTTTTATTTTCGTACTTGTTTTGATATTGGGCTGGTTTGTCGGAAAATATTATAAAAAATTTGTCTATTCTCTAAGACATAGATATGAAATTTCACATGCAACCGCAACACTTCTTGCAAATATGGGTTATTATACGATTATTACGCTTTCGTTTTTGATAGCTTTAAAAATAGTCGGTCTTGATTTAAGCTCACTTGCGATTATCGCCGGTGCTTTATCCGTGGGTATCGGTTTTGGTCTTCAAAATATCGTAAGTAACTTTGTCAGCGGTATTATTTTGATGTTTGAAAGGTCGATAAAAGTGGGGGACTATATCCAAATAGACGAAAACACAAGAGGAGAAGTAGTCGATATATCAATGCGTTCAACCATTATCAGAACGAATGACAATATCAATTTGATTATCCCAAACCAAAGTTTTATTCAAAATAACGTAATTAACTGGACGTTGGGCGATGATTTGGTTAGATTTAGGGTACCTTTTGGCGTAGCGTACGGAAGTGATATCGATAAGGTTGAAAAAGTTGTATTAGGTGCTATTGAAAACGCAAAACTCCATTACATAAAAAAACACCCTACCTTGGACGTTACTCCAAGAGTAGTGTTTTTAGAAATGGGAGATAGCAGTCTTAATTTCGAACTTATGGTTTGGGTAAAAGGAGCTTATGCAAGACGCCCGAGACGTACAAGAAGCGAATTTTTAAAAGTAATATACAAAGCGTTAAATAATGCCGGAATTGAAATTCCTTTCCCTCAACAAGATTTGCATATTAGAGATAGTGTTCCTATTGAGATTAGGGTAAAAAAAGAAGATAAACAAAATTGAGCCGAATAATATAAAATATATTGACAAAAATTAATTAAAGTTGTATAATTTTGAAAAATTTAAGGAGGGGAATTATGGAAGCATTCGTAACCGAATTTGAAGGAAGTGTAAGAAAATTACAAAAAGCGCTCGAAAAAGAGAGAAAAAAACTTCAAGAAATAGAAAGCCAACTTGAGCCTGTAAAACAAAGACTCGTAGAAATTGAAACCGAGCTTTTAAGTATTCAAAGAGAGATAAAACAAAACGAAGCGAGAATCAGGGAAATCAAAAATCATCTCAAAAGAATAATGCAAAAAACTCTTGAAGCCGAAACGGATAGAGAAATAGAGATGTTAGAGCGCGACAGACAAAGATTGCTTGAAGAGCTTGAAGAGAGAAAAGCTAAAATAGCCAAATTAAAAGAAGAGTATCAAAACTTGGTAATTGAAGAGAACGATTTGGTAAAAAAAGAGGTCGAATTAGAAGAGAAAAAACATCTTCACGAAGAGAGAATTCAAAAATACATAAGAAAAATAGAATCGGCTATGAAATCTATCCAAAGAGAACTTGATAGATATCAAATCTTAAAATAAAGAGCTGAAGCTCTTTATTTTGTGTAATAGTAGTAGTTTATAATAAACTTCAAAACTTCTTCTCTTTTTAAACTGCCAGTTTTATAATCGTAAAATTGTCCGTCGGCATTAATTGCAAAAGGAATTTTTAAGCTGTTTTGAGTATCTATAATAGCTTTCATAAAGTTTTTTTGCTCGTCGTATGAGTAATGGTCTCCTTTATTGTAGTCTCCGGGCATAATAGCGCCTACCCAGCTGTAAAGATGATATTTTTCACACCATTTTTTGGCAAATGTCGCTTTTTTTGTTATCAGTTCTTTCTCTTCCTGTGTACCTGTTGTCCATTTTTTGTTTTTATTTTTAAGAGAAGGTCCGGCTGCGTAGTAGTGCCACTCTATCATTAAATTTTTAGGATGTTTTTTTACTATAGGTTTTAATATGTCTAAATAATAAGGATTTGATGCATGAATAGGTGCAATGAAAATAATTTTGTTTTTGTCGTTTTTTCTTATGGCTTTTATGGCTTTTTTATAAAATTTTACAAGGGCTTTTGGGTTTTTATTAAAGTTTTTTCCGGGTTCAATGTATAGGTCGTAGCTTAAGATATCCGGATAATGTTTGAAAGTTTTCGCTATTTCTCTCCAAAATTTTACGGCTTTTTCAATATTTTTGTCGGTAGGATGTTGGGCTAATGTTTTAGAGCCGTATGTAAGTACGGGAGTTAAGTTGTTTTTTATCGCTTCGTTTACGCATTTTTTCAAAAACTCTATATACTCTTTTTGAGTCATATTGAATTTTTCGGGGTCTGTGAATCTTATTCTTACCGTTTGAAAGCCCAGCTTTTTAAATACACCGGCTTGTTTGTAGTATTCGTGTTTTACGTATTTTTTGAAAGTAGCCCAATTAACGTCGATACCAAGACCTAATTTTTGTTGGTAAATTTTAGGTGTCGTAGCAAAAAGTGACATAACAGATAAAAATAAAATCAATTTTTTCATCGCTTTTATCCTTTTTGGGTTATTTTTTTGATATAATACCATTATCCCCAGCCCTGTGCAAGGGTGGGAGGAGGCAACGCTTCAGGCCCGGAAGGGAGCAGAGCACCTCCTCTCATCCTGTGCCGCAGGTTTCTGGGGACCTTAACCCCTTGGATTAAGAGTGACAGACACCTTGATTTGTCATCCTTTGTCTCATTTTTAATCATTTGAGAGGATTATAGTTTTATAATCCTCTCGTCAATCAACGGCACTCCTACGCTAAATCCGTAAGTTGCTATTTTCTTTTCATCATTTAATATCTCTTTTGTAATCAAGTCGTCAAAAAAACACCCGATACCGCAACCCCTAACACCTTTTGCTTCCGCTTCGAGATACAAAATGTGTCCTATCATGCCCGATTCGAACATTATCGACTTATAATTTTCGTTTGTAGGAATCGGGGCTATCATATTGATTGTAAAAGCACTATCGCTTCCTAAATCCTGCACGCAGTTTATAAATTTTGCGCTTTGAGAAAAATCTCCTTTTTCGATTAAGGAGAGTTTTGCTTTTTTTCTATCAAAATAATAAATTCCGCTTTCAATTCCCTCGACTCTATTTACGAATATAAGAAAATCTATCAAGTTTGCGGTAATTTCCACATCAAAAGGTGGTATTTTTCTATGAAGGGTTTTATCCAAAATATCTAAAAAGTCGTTTTTTGGGAGGTATTTTTGTTTGAATCCAAGTGCGCTTCTTCTATTATCGATAATCTCATAAGCGTCAAAAGCACTCGGTAAAAATGAGATGTCTTTTTTTATAAATTCGCTTTTCGTTTCGTCTTTTAGTTTCTTAGCACTCTCAAAAATAATCTCCCATCTGACTTTTTCTTTTGAGAGAGGAGAATAAGCGGTTTTGAATTCAAGGTTTTTCAGTATCTTTAAATCGATATCGGGTATTTTATCTTCAAAAACGAAAAACGCCGCTTCGAATATCTCTTCTTCGTTTTGATGAAAATTAAATTTCGATAAAAAATACTCTTTTTCAATTCGAGCCTTTTTCATATTCCACCCGAGCAGATTGGTAGAAAATCTCAAAGCCGCAATAGCATGACCGCTGTCAAGCAGGCAATATCTAAGAGCTCTTTCGCCGTATTTCCAAGATTCTCTAAGCGGTATCGAATTTAAGATAATTAAAAATCCGTTTTCAATTATATTTTTGTCGCTTTTTGCCAAAAGTTCGAGTGAGAAATTTTTGACGTTGAAATGGTAAACGCCGTTTTTAAAAATTATATATGTCTCTTCGGGGTGCAAATTTCCGCTTGAGGGATTAACTCTTACGTACCAGCTGCTGGGACCGTATACTTTTTGTGCGTTTATAGCCAAAGAATATCTAAGCATTAAGGCGATTGTTTCTAAATTTATGGGATTGGGCTCGTTTTTTAGGTATAGTTTTTCATATGTTTTTTTGGGAGGAGTTATTTTTTTCAGCGGGATTTGCTCGGCTTCAAAGTAGCTTTTATAAGGGCTTGGTTGGTTTTCCCAATCAAGATATCCTAATGATTTTGCAAATCTGTTTGGGAAATGTCTTGTTCTAAGGTGATATTCCAAAGCGTTCATTTTCAGCCTTTTTTGTATATAATAGCATAAATTAGACAAAATTTATCTTTTTTGGTATAAGGAATAAAATGAGATTTTTAATTTTTTTATTGATAGGAGTTTTTAGTATGGCAAATCATTTGATAAACAGCGACAGCCCGTATCTTTTACAGCACAAAGATAATCCGGTTGATTGGTATCCGTGGGGGGAAGAGGCGTTTTTGAAAGCGAAAAAAGAGAATAAACTTATTTTTTTAAGCATAGGATATTCTACTTGTCATTGGTGTCACGTTATGGAAAGAGAAAGCTTTGAAAACGAAGAAATTGCCGATATTTTGAATAAATATTACGTATCGATTAAGGTCGATAGAGAAGAGATGCCCGATATTGACAAATATTATCAAAAAGTCTATCAGCTTATGCATAGGCGAGCGGGCGGGTGGCCTCTTACGATTATTATGACGCCTGATAAAAAACCTTTTTATTCCGCGACATATTTGCCGCCTCACTATTCGCAACTTGGTCCCGGATTAAAAGAGATACTTCTTTCAATCGCTAAAGATTGGAGGGAAAATCCTCAAAAAATAAAAGAAATTGCGGATAATTTCGAAGAGTTTTATAAAAACCGAAAAAGCGAAGTGAAAAAGGAAGATATTAACAAACTCATTATCGCAAAAATCTTAAAACAGATAGACGAGGAGTTTGACTTTACATATGGAGGTATTAAGGGAGCGCCTAAGTTTCCGATGGAGAGTACTCTTGATTTGATGATAGACGTTTATATGATTACGAAAGATGAAAAGGTAAAAAAAGCACTTGATATTACGCTTACTAAAATGGCAAAAGGCGGGATTTTCGATCAAATCGAGGGAGGTTTTTATAGATATAGCGTAGATAGTAAATGGGAGGTGCCTCATTTTGAAAAAATGCTTTATAACAACGCAAATTTGCCTATTGTGTATCTTAGGTGGTATCAACTGACGAAAAATCCTCTTTATAAAGAGGTCGCCTTTAGAAGTTTGGATGAGATGATAAAGAGATTCAGGGATGAAAACGGACTTTTTTTCAGTGCGAGCAATGCGGATAGCGAGGGAATTGAGGGGAAATATTTCGTCTATACTTATGATGAGGTGAAAAGTGCCTTTGAAATATTTGATAATGCAAATGAACTTATGGAGTATTTCGGAATCAAAAAATACGGAAACTTCAACGGAAAAAACAATCCTACAATTCACGGAGAAAAACCTCATAACTACAAAGAAGCGCTTGAAGTTTTGAAAAAAATAAGAAGCAAAAGAGAATTCCCTTTTATCGATACGAAAAAGATAACGGCTTGGAATGCCATGATGATAAGCGCGTTGTTTAAAGCGTCCGAATTTGATGAAAAATACCAAAAAACTGCACGTAAAACTTTGGATAAACTCCTTGAAATTATGTATGAGAAAAAACTTTATCATTCATATAATAAACAAGAAAAAAACAAAAAAGAGGCTCTTTTGGAAGATTATGCCTATCTTATAAAAGCTTTGATTGATGCGTACGAGCATACGTATGAAAAAAGATATCTTGATTTTGCGAATAAATTGGCAAAAGAATCTTTAAAATTTAAAAAAGAGTCTTGGTATATGAATGAAGCGAAAAATATAGAAGCGGACTATTCGGACTCTTCATACGCAAGTTCGCTTGGAGTTTTGGCAAACGATTTTTATGATTTGGCGCTTTTGAATTATAGTTTCGAATATCTTAATTTAGCAAGAGAAATCATAAAAAACGGAGGATATTACATAAACAACTATCCTCTTTTTTATCCGAGTATCACCAAAGCAGCGCTCAAAGATATTTATAAAGAGTATGTTATCACTTCTAAAAAGCCGCTATTTGATTATGAGTTTGATTATCCGTATATTTTATGGAAAGAGGGAGAAGATTATGAAATTTGCGTAGTGGATAGATGTCTTAAGCGCTCTTCTTCTCTTGATGAGTTATTAGAGGGAATTCGATAATAAACTCTACTCCTTTTCCTTCGTCGCTGTTTACTTTTATTTTCGCTTTATGAAGAGTTAGGATGTTTTTTACGATACTAAGTCCAAGACCGAAACCTTTTATTTTTTTGTTGTGAGATTCGTCGACTCTATAAAATTCGTCGAAAATAAAAGGAAGTTTCTCTTTTGGAATTCCGATTCCGTTGTCTTTTATCGTTAAGATTATTTTGTGTTTGTTTTTTTCGAGTTTGATTACGATTTTGTTGGCTCCGTATTTAATCGAGTTTTCGATTATATTGCTAAGAGCCATTTTAAGAAGTGTTTTGTCGCCTTTTATGTCGTATTCCTCGTCGCCGAAGTCGAGTTCGAACTCTATTTTTTCTGCATATTTTTCAAAAAGCTCCAAAATCAGCTCTTCTAAATCCACATCTTCTAATTTTATTTTTTTGGTCTCTTTTGTTAAAAAGAGCAGTTTTTCCGTTATGTCGTTGATGTAATTTATCTCTTGAAGCATTGATTTTAGGGTCTTTTCACAATCTTTGGTATTATTCATAAGAGCCACTTCGATTTCGCTTTTCATAATTGCAAGAGGAGTTTTTAGTTCGTGAGAGACGTTTGAATTGAATCGTTTTAGCTTTGCAAAACTCATTTCAATCTGTTTTGCTATTGTATCGATAAATTTATAACCTATCATCAAAATTATTAAATAGATTACGAAACTGATTAAAATCGAGATAGTTTTGATGATATTTATCCTGTCGTCGTTTGTCGAATAGAGTGTGGCTATTTGGACGATATATCCGTTTTTTTCGACCGAATAAGAGAGTACTTTTTCTCTTACGCCGTTGATTCTGATTTTTTGGATTTTGTAGCCTAATTTGATATTTTTTAGCTGCTGTTTATTCATAGGTTTTATAAGACGTACAAAAAGCGGGAATACTTTGTATTTATGTTGAATATCGACAAGCGCTTCTTTGTTAAAATGAGTGGGGTTGATTTCTGCGGCTACGAGAGCCAATTTGTCTTTTAGGTGGGTATCGAAACTTTTTACAAGAGCGAACATCAAAGCGCCCTCGAAAAAGGCGATAATTAAAAAGACGGTAAGGGCGAATTTATAAAAAAGTTCGTTTCTTAAATTATTCATCGCTTATTTTAAAGCCCATACCGCGAATGGTTTTGATAAGTTTTTTGTCGTGGTCTTTGTCTACTTTTTTTCTGATGTGAGAAATATATACGTTAATTACGTTTGAAGTAATTTCATCTCCGAGTTCCCAAAGATTTTCGGCAATCATTTCTGGTGGGACGATTTTGTTTTTGTTAATCATCAAATATTTTAATAACTCGAATTGTTTTGCCGTTAAATCGATATGTTTTCCGGCTCTTTTTACTTCTTTCGTGTCCGGATTGAGCTCTAAATCGGCGATTTTAAGTACGTTTTCACTGATATTGTGACTTCTTCTGTATAGAGCCTTCAGTCTTGCTACAAGCTC
Source organism: Caminibacter pacificus (assembly GCF_003752135.1). Taxonomy (NCBI): domain Bacteria; kingdom Pseudomonadati; phylum Campylobacterota; class Epsilonproteobacteria; order Nautiliales; family Nautiliaceae; genus Caminibacter; species Caminibacter pacificus. The sequence goes on along the minus strand of NZ_RJVK01000002.1, from coordinate 338,650 downwards.
GTCAAAATCGAAAGGTTTCGTCAAATAATCATCCGCAACGCTTAAACCTTCCACTTTGTCTTCAACATCGCCTTTTGCGGTAAGAATTAAAGCCGGTGTCGTAATATTGTCTTTTCTTAATTTTTTAATCAAATCGATTCCACTAATTTTCGGTATCATCCAATCCACAATTAAAACGTCGTATTGATTGTTCGAAGCAAGATATAGCCCTTCTTCGCCGTCAGTTGCCGTATCAACTCTAAAGTCGAATTTTTTTAGACCCTCTTTGATAGATTCAAGAAGTTTTTCATCATCTTCAATAAGTAAGATTTTCATAGTGGCTCCTTTTTATTAATTGATAATATTATAACGCAAAAAATGTTAAAATTCTGTTAAAAAGGAAGCGAATGTTACTTGCTATCGAGAGTAGTTGCGATGATTCGAGTATTGCCGTTATGGATATAAAAACAAAAGAGCTGCTTTTTCACAAAAAAATCTCCCAAGAATTACAGCACAGCAAATACGGCGGCGTAGTGCCGGAGCTAGCGAGCAGACTTCATGCCGAAGCACTTCCTAAGATTTTAAGCGAAACAAAAGAGTATTTCCCTAAACTAAAGGCAGTTTGCGTAACGAATGCTCCGGGACTAAGCGTTACACTTCAAGAGGGTGTTATGATGGCAAAAGCGCTTTCAATCGCTCTGAATTTGCCGTTAATAGGCGTTAATCATCTAATAGGGCATATTTATTCGCTTTTTATCGGAAAAGAAGAGATAAAACCTTTAATGGTGCTTTTGGTTAGCGGCGGACATACGAAAATATTGCAATTTAACGGAATAGACGACGTTTGCGAAATCGCAACTACTCTTGATGACAGCTTTGGCGAAAGCTTTGATAAAGTAGCAAAAATGCTGAAATTAGGGTATCCGGGAGGTCCTATTATAGAAGAGCTTGCTAAAGAGGGAGAGGATGTTGTTTCGCTTCCTTTGCCTCTTAAAAACTCTCCTAAAATCGAATTTAGCTATTCGGGTATCAAAAACGCCGTAAGACTTGCTATTGAAAGCGGGAAATACAGAGATGAAGATATTGCTCACTCTTTTCAAAAAAAAGCGATTGAACATCTTGTTTTTATGTCAAAAAGAGCTATTAAAAAATACAGACCGAAAAATTTTGCGATTGTAGGCGGTGCGAGTGCGAATAAGGTCTTAAGAAGTGAGTTTGAAAAACTCTCAAAAAAGTTTGATTTTAATCTTTTATATCCTGAAATGAAATTCACTTCCGATAATGCGGCTATGATAGCAAGAGCCGGGGTTGAGATGTATAATAAAGGGATGTTTACGGATTATAAAAACTTAAAAGTGATGCCAAGAGTGGAGTTTGGAAAATGTGAATGATAATGGAGAATGGAAAATTGATAATGGAGAATAGGGAGGGTGAAATAAGTTAAGTAGTGAGTTGGTGTAGATAGGGAAGAGAGAAAAAAGTCTTAGAGATAAGGCAAAAAGAGGGTTGAGACGGGCAAGATATGGAAAAGAGCGGGTGAAATCGGTAGAAGAGATATATAAAAGTAGTGAAATAGCAAAAGCGTAACTCAAAATTAAATATTAGTAAATTAGAGTGAATAAAAGCACGTGTAGTTTTTGAGTGTTTTTAGTGTCCGAGATATATATTGGAATAAAAAAACAAAGAAGAGAAGCAGATTATAATCTGCTTTCGTATCTTCTAAGCATCCAAAGTTTTCTAAGGATTTTCTTACGAGTAGCGATTTTTTCTTTTTTACGTCTTTCGCTTGGCGGCTCGTAAAATCTTCTTTTTCTAACTTCAACTACGATTAAGTTTCTGTCAACTTGTCTTTTGAACTTTCTGTAAGCAGATTCGAAATCTTCTCCTGGATGTACTACGATTCCTGGCACTGCTCTCACCACCTTTCTTGAAATTTTTGGAGGAGTATTATAACAAAAAAATTTTTTTTATTCAATTTGGGTGTTTGTCATTTTCGTATTGATTTCATATCGGATAATTGTCATAAAAATAAAAAAGGATGAAAAATGAACGAACAAATTATCAATATGGTAGTAGGGGCTTTGCAAAGCAAACTCGGAGTTGACGCTGATAAGATAAAAGCAGGTGTCAGCGCTCTATTTTCAAACGGATTTGATATTCAAAAATTGGTATCTTCTTTTTCAGGCGGAGATTTGGGCTCTGTTATCTCTTCTTGGGTTGGAAGCGGAAGCAATAAATCTATCGATGCGAATGGAATCAAACAGCTTTTCGGAGAAGACAAACTAAAAGAATTTGCTTCTCACGTAGGAGTAGACGAGCACAAAGCGGCGGATGCTTTAAAAGATGTCGTTCCTGATGTCGTTGATAAAATGACTCCGGATGGAGATGATATTCTTTCGCAATTAGGAGGACTTGGGGATATAGCTAAAAAACTATTTTAATCTTTCCCTTTTTTTGCTATTATTGTTAAAAAAGGGGAAGGATGAGATATTTTTTTATTTTGACTGCTTTTCTTTTTTTAGGGTGCAATCTTAGCGTAACTACCGATAACTCCAAAAAAATTATAGTTCCTCAATATTTTTATGATTACAATTTATGGGATGAAGTGGCAAAAGCCGATATCAAAGGATATGTAATTATAAATCCCGCAAACGGACCTGGAGATAACGTCGATAGTGCGTATGTAAACGATATCGATAATCTTTTGTATTACGGAAAAACTCCTATCGGGTACATTTATACCAAATGGGGAGATAGAAATTTAAGCGATGTCGAAGCGGATGTGGATAAGTGGCTTGAACTTTATCCGAAAATCAAAGGTTTTTTTGTAGATGAAGCCTCAAATACAATTGATAGATTTTCTTATTATCAAGAACTTGCGGATTATATAAAATCAAAAGGGGATTATAAAATCGTACTTAATCCCGGAACTTCAACGAATGCGGTTTATTTTTCTATTGCCGATACTATCGTAACTTATGAAGGTTTGGCAAAAGATACTCCGAGTGATGTGTGTGAAGAGTATTCGTCACAAAGTGCGATTATCGTTTATGATGCCAACGAAAGCGTAATGAGGGAGCTTGTTAATAGGCCTTGTAGTTATTTTTATATTACCGATGATAATGATTCAAATCCTTACGATTCGCTGCCGAGTTATTTCGATGAGGAAATTCGCCTTTTAAAATGATATAATTTCATTTAAAAAGGGCTTTTATGACTAAATATATTTTTGTAACCGGAGGAGTCTTAAGCTCCCTTGGAAAAGGTATTACGTCCGCGTCTATCGCAACTCTTTTGCAACATAGCGGTTTTAAGGTTTCCATGGTAAAAATCGACCCGTATATTAACGTTGACCCGGGGACTATGTCTCCATTTGAGCACGGAGAAGTTTTCGTTACCGAAGACGGGGCCGAGACTGACCTTGATATAGGAAATTACGAGAGATTTTTGAATAAAAACTTAAGCAAAAAAAACAATTTCACTACAGGACAAGTCTATTTAAGCGTTATTGAAAAAGAAAGAAGAGGTGATTATTTAGGAAAAACGGTACAAATTATCCCTCATATCACCGATGAGATTAAAAGAAGAATCAAAGAAGTCGGAGAAGAAGTAGATATCGTAGTAGTGGAACTCGGAGGTACTGTCGGAGATATCGAAGGGCTTCCGTTTTTAGAGGCTGTAAGACAGCTAAAACAAGAAGTCGGCAGAAGAAACGCAATGTTCGTTCACGTGACATTAATTCCTTATATAAAAGCGGCTGGCGAGCTAAAAACGAAACCTACCCAACACAGCGTTCAAGAGCTTAGAAGAATAGGTATCACTCCTCATATGCTCGTTTGCAGAACCGAAAAACCTCTGCCAAAAGCTCTAAAAGAAAAACTTGCGGATAGTTGCGATATCGAAAGAGACGCGGTAATCGAAGCCGTGGACGCTCCTACAGTTTATCAGGTGCCTTTGAATTTCTTAAATCAAAATATTTTAGAACCAATATCAAGACAGCTTGATTTGGGTGAACTTCATCCTGATATGAGCGAGTGGAATTATTTGGTTAAAAAAATTATCTCTCCTCAAAAAGAGGTAAAAATCGCATTCGTAGGAAAATATCTTCAACTTAAAGAATCTTATAAATCCCTTATCGAAGCGTTGATTCACAGCGGCGCTCATCTTGATATGAAAGTTAATATCGAGTGGGTGGATAGCGAAGAGCTTGAAAAATTAAGCGAAGAGGAAGTTTCTAAAAAATTCGAAGAAGTAAGCGGAATTTTGGTAGCCGGAGGATTTGGCGAAAGAGGTGTGGAAGGTAAGCTTAGAGCTATTAAATATGCAAGAGAAAATAAAATCCCGTATCTTGGAATCTGTCTTGGAATGCAGCTTGCGGTGATTGAATTTGCAAGAAACGTATTGGGATTAAAATATGCGAACTCTCAAGAATTCGACCCTGATACGAGCGAGCCGGTTGTTTATTTGATAGACGAGTTTATCGATGCAAGCGGACAAAAACAGATTCGTACGCACAAATCTCCTCTTGGCGGGACAATGAGGCTTGGAGGATATGAGTGTTTGATTAAGCCGGGTACGAAACTTCACGAAGCGTATAAAACTGACAAAGTGATAGAAAGACATCGCCACAGATACGAAGTGAATTCAAATTACGAAAAAGATTTGGAAAAACACGGAATGATTATCAGCGGAAAAAGTAAAGAGGGTCTTATAGAAGCGGTTGAACTTAAAGAACATCCTTGGTTTGTTGCGGTTCAATTCCACCCTGAATTTACTAATAAACTAAAAAGCCCTAATAAAGTGATTATGTCGTTTGTTGAAAATGCTTATAAGTGTCAAAAAAGCTGTTAATGCTGACAAAACAAAAAATTAAAGAGATTTTATCGAGTAGAATAGAAGAGATAGATTCTCTTTCGATTCCTCATTTTTTACTTCTTAGCGATATTGAAAAAGCCGCAAAAAGAATATCTCAAGCTATAAAAAATCAAGAAAAAATCGTTGTTGTAGGTGATTATGACGTTGATGGGGTTAGCAGTAGCGCTATAGTGAAGCTATTTTTTGAAAAAATAGGATATCCTATCGAAATAGTTATTCCTAATAGATTTATCCACGGATACGGGCTGAGCTTAAATATTTTAGAAGAGATACAAGCCGATTTGATTATTACCGTTGATAACGGAATAAGCTCTTTTGAAGCGGCAGAGGAGTGTAAAAAAAGAGGTATCGATTTGATTATCACGGACCACCATACGCCTTTAATAATGGACAATGGACAATTGAAAATGGATAATGGACAATGTATGGTGGCAAATGAAAAAAACTATAAACTTCCCGATGCCTTAGCTATCGTAAATCCTAAAACCTCTCCCGATTTTCCTTTTAAAGAGATATGCGGTGCCGAGGTGGCCTGGTATTTATGTGCGGCACTGAAACATGAAATGAAACTGAAAATAGACTTAAGAGAGTTTGTCGATATTTTGGCTATTGCGATTATTGCGGATGTTATGCCTCTTAATCATATGAATAGGCTTTTGGTTAGTATGGGACTAAAGAGATTAAACAAAGCCCAAAAACCTTTTAGCAAAGCGTTAAAGAGATTTTTTAATAGAGAATTTAACGCAGAAGATATCGCTTTTCAAATCGCTCCGAGATTAAATGCGGCAGGTAGAATGGATAGTGCGAATTTGGCGTATAAGTTTTTGATTTCAAAAGACGAAGAGGAAGCTTTCAGGCTCTTTTTGGAGCTTGATTCGCTCAATAATCAAAGAAAAGAGACCGAAAAAGAGATACTTGAATCAATCGAAGTAGAAGAAAACGATAAATTCATAGTCGTTAGCGGAGATTATCACGAAGGAGTCGTAGGAATAATCGCAAGCAGGCTTGTGCATAAATACAAAAAGCCCGCTATCGTTTTTTGTGATAACGGAGAGCATTTAAAAGGTAGCGGAAGAAGTCTTGGAAATATCGATATTTTTAAGCTTGTTAGCGATTGTAGTGATGATATTTTGGGATTTGGAGGTCATAAGCTCGCTTGCGGTCTTAGTATAAAAAAGGAAAATTTCTACAAACTAAAAGAAAAATTAAATACGATAATCGAAATTTATGATGACGATGATTTTTTTATCGAAGATTTCGTTTTGGGTGAGCTTCCTTTTAGAGAGATTGATTTTGAACTTTTGGATATTTTAAAAAGCTTCGAGCCGTATGGTGAGGGAAATCCTAAGCCTAAATTTATAGCGAGTGCGAAGATTATGCATATCCAAAACTTAAAAGATAATCACTATAAGCTTATTTTGTCTCAAGACGATTATATATTACCGGGTATTATTTTCAGATATGACGGAGAGTTTGACGAGGTTGTGAGGTTTAAATTTACAATCGGTGAAAATAACTATTTCGGGCGGGAAATTCAGCTGATGATAGAGGAGTTTTTATGAGAGAACATCCTATTTTTCAAACTTTGAGTGATGAAGAGTATTTTAAAGCCAAAGAGTTTTTCGAATACAAAACTTACAAAAAAGACGAATATATCGTAAAAGAGGGTGAGTATTCTTCGAAAGCTTTTATTTTGGTTAGCGGAAGTGTCGGGGTAATAAAAACGAACAACTATAATGAAAGTTACGAAGTAAAGATTATAAAAGCTCCGGCGGATGAGTTTTTTTCGGAAGTGAATTTGATTGATAGAGGACTTGTGATTTCGACTATAAAAACAAAAGAAGACACCGAGATTTTGGAAATTACTCACGATTCTTTCGTGGAATTGTTAGAAAAACACCCTACAATCGCTTCGAAAATGCTTTGGGTGATTAGTTATAATATTACAAAACATTTAAGAAAAGCAGATAGCGAAGTACAAACGCTTTTTAATGCATTAAGCGAGGTGGTCAATAATGATTGATTATCCGAAAATAAAAACGAAAGACGGCTCTCTGACCCTAAAAAATCCTCATTTTAACGAGTGTTATCACTCAAGTGAGGGTGCGGTGGTCGAGAGTTTGTATAAACATATATATCCGGCATTTGAAGTCGTAAAAAAAGATGAAGTCAATATATTGGATATCTGTTTCGGGCTCGGGTTTAATACGTTTCTTACCGTTCTTACACAAAAAGATAAAAAAATTAACGTTTTTTCTCCCGAAATGGATGAAAATTTAATAAAATCGTTAAAAGAGTTTGATTATCCTAAAGAGTTTCAATCGATAAAGCATATTATTAAATCGATAAGTGAAAAATATTATTATGAAGATGAGAGAGTGAAAATAGAAATTTTTATCGGAGACGCAAGAGAATATATTAAAAAACTTAAAAATATAGATATCGTTTATCAAGACGCTTTTTCGCCTAAAGTTAATAAATCTCTTTGGACGTACGAGTATTTTAGTGATATAAAAAAACTTTTGAATAAAGAGGGAGTGATTACGACATATTCTGTGGCTACGCCCGTTAGGTGCGCGTTGTATAAACTCGGGTTTAATTTATATACTCATCCGTATGAAAACATAAGAAAAGGCACGATAGCCTCGCTTTCTAAACTTAATTTTCCAAGTGCCGATTTTGATGTGAAGTTAAAGAGGCTTGGAGGATGTGAATGTTTAAGAGATTAATAGTTTTTTTTAGTTTTGTTTTGTTATATGCCGAGCCTATAAGTCCTATACCTTTAAAAGTAAAATATAACGAAGATAAGGCTTTGCTTGGAAAAATGCTTTTTTTCGATCCGATATTATCGGCTGATAATAAAGTAAGCTGTGCCAGTTGTCACTCTCCTAAATACGGAGGAGCGGATAATAAGAGATTTTCAATCGGAGTTTTCGGAAGAGTTGATGAGCCTATGAATTCTCCGACCGTTTATAATGCCGTTTTTAACTGCTGGCAGTTTTGGAACGGACGAGCTAAAAATCTTTTCGAACAAGCGAAAATGGCAAATGAAGACCCTGATGAAATGGGAATGACGCCTAAAAAACTTGAAGAAAAATTAAATAAAAATAATAAATATAAAAAGCTTTTTTCATTGGTTTATAAAAAAGAATATATAACTTACGATATGGTTTTTGATGCTATTGCCGAATTTGAAAAAGCACTTATTACTCCTAATTGTAGATTCGATAAATATCTAAGGGGCAATAAAAACGCTATAACCGAACAAGAAAAAAGAGGATATTTTCTTTTTAAATCTTACGGATGTATAACTTGTCACAACGGAAGAAATTTAGGCGGTAATAGCTTCCAAAAATTGGGAGTTTTAACGGTTGATGTTAAGATTCCAAGAGGTAGAGATAGGTTTGAGGTTACTCATATACCTTATGATAAATATGTTTATAAAGTCCCCACTTTAAGAAATATAGCTTTAACGGCTCCGTATTTTCATGACGGAAGTGTAAAAAATTTAAAAGAAGCTATTGCAAAAATGGGAGTGTTGAATTTAGGAGTTAAAATACCGGCCGAGGATATAAAAGATATCGAAGCGTTTTTGAAAACATTAACGGGTGAAACTCCCGCTATTATAAAGAATATGCAATGATTTTCGATAAAGTTTCAAAAAAAGTATTAATTTTAATGCTTTCGGGACTTGTCGCTATAAGCGTAATTTTTGTATCTAATATTTTATTGAAAAGATATTTCGTTATGAATAAAAATATTTTTTATCATCTTAATTTGTTGCAAAAAGAGGAGTATAAGCTTAATTATCATCTGCTTCAATCAAGTATTTATATGTATTACAATAACGATAAAATTTCCCAGGATATTCATACTATTCAAAAAGAGATTAAGTTTTTTAAAAACTTTCCTTTTTTTAAATGGCATTTTCCTAAAGCTTATGAAGATTTATTAAGATACGAAGAACTCTTCGATAAAAAAGTGCAGCTTATTTTTGAGTTTCAAAGATATAATCTTCCTCTTAAAAATTCGATAATATTTTTATCGAATATTCTTACCAGATTGCCGAATAATATTAATAACAAAGAGTATTTGAAAAATGCCGTTTCAATAATATCTTCGATTTTTTTAGCCAGGCAGGCTATAGATTTGAGTTATTTAAAGGATATTACCTTAAATAAACTTTCAAATATTAAATTAACGCAAAAAGAACAGGAGTTTAATAGAAACTTACTTTTGAATTTAAACGTATTTTTTAAATATTTTCCAAAATATAAGAAACTTTTGGATGAAATATTAAATATTCCCACAACCAAAGCTTTAAAAGACGCTTTTAATAATTATAGTTATGTAACGGGAAGAGATATAAAGATTTTTGAAATACTCTCTTATATTTTAGGAATTTTTATTTTGGTTTTAATTGCATATCTTGTTTATTCCGTTTATGTATTGGAGATAAAAGTCAGGCAAATTACGTTTCTTTTATATCATGACACTTTAACAAAACTTTATAACCGGCTCAAATTCAATGAAGATGTAAAAAAACTGCAAAGACCGGCATTAGTGCTTTTTAATATCGATAGATTTAAGCATATTAACGATTTTTACGGAGTGGATGTCGGGGATGAGATATTGAAATTCGTGGCACATGAACTTTTGGATTATGTAAAACTTGAAAATCCGAGCGCGAAAGTGTATAGACTAGGAGCGGATGATTTCGGGGTGCTTTGTGATTGTCATAATGAAAAAAAATTAAGAGAATTTGCCGAAAAATTTATAAATTCTATGGAAGAATATAGTATTGATGTACTCGGAAACGGTATTAATTATACGATTTCTTTAAGTGCGGGAATAGCAAAAGAAGACCCTTTGCTTGAAAAAGCCGACATGGCTTTGAAAAACGTAAAAAAAGATTTGAAAGAGAAAGTTAAATTTTTCGAAAAAGAACTTAACTGTCAAATAAAAGAGAATATCAAAAAAACACATGAGCTGAAATATGCATTAGAACATAATAAAATCATTCCTTATTTTCAAGGAATATACGATAAAAATAAAAATATCGTAAAATACGAAGTCTTAGCAAGAATAAAAACTCCAAGCGGAGAGATAAAATCTATTTTTCCTTATCTTCAAATAGCAAGAGAAAACAGACAATACAATCAAATCACTTTAATAATTTTAAAAAAAGTAAAAGAAATAATGCAAAGACATAAAGATTTGAATTTGAGTTTGAATTTATCAATTGAAGATATTAGTCACAATGAAACTCTTTCATATATTTTAGGAGGTTTTTTAGATGAAAATATTGCAAAAAGAGTAACTTTTGAAATTTTGGAATCGGAAATAGAAAATTACGATATTATGCAAAACTTTATCAAAATGGTAAAACCTATGGGCGTTAAGGTAGCGATTGATGATTTCGGAAGCGGATATAGTAATTTTGCGAGGATTATGAGTTTGGATGTCGATTATTTGAAAATAGACGGTAGTTTGATTAAAAATCTTGATGAAGACGAAAAAACTAAAATGATAGTTGAGACGATAGTAGAATTTGCTAAAAAATCTCAAAAAGAGACGGTTGCAGAATTTGTAAAAAACGAAGATATTTTTAATGAATGTGTAAAATTAGGAATAGATTATTATCAAGGGTTCTATTTAGATATTCCAAGTGCAAAATTTAATTAATGTAAAAAAAATGTAAAATTACTGTAAATTTAATGTAAAATTAATATTTCTCCCATATAATTTCACTACCCCCTTTTTCATCCTTTCTCCTTTTTATTTATAACGTTAAATTTTCAATAATTTCAATTGAATTTTCCTTTATAATCACTGCTGAAATACAATAAGCCGAAGTTATTTTATTTTTTTGAACGTATCTAAAAAGACACTTTGTAATTCTTTTTATTTTTTGCGGTGTAATGTTATATACGGGTTCGAAATCCCTGCCGCTTTTTACTTCCACAAAATGAAAAGTATCGTTTTTAAAAGCGATAATATCTATTTCTCCACCTTTGCAGTAAAAGTTTTTTTCGATAATTTTAAATCCTTTACTTTCTAAAAAATCGGCGGCTTTGGATTCGGCCGCTCTTCCTTTATTAAACGTATTCATTTAATATCTCCAAATGTTTTTTTGGTATTTTTGAGATTTTTCCGTCTTGAATATATACGGCTGTCACTTCAAGCTGAAAAATCAGTTCGTCATCTTTATAGATTTCTTGCAAGAGCTCGATTGATGTTTTTCTTATTTTTTTTACTTTCGTTTTTATTTCGATGATATCTCCGAGTTTTGCCGATTTGATGAATTTGGCTTTTAAGTCTTTTATTACATAACCGCTTGTTTGTGAAAAATATATGCCGTGAGAGAAGAAAATTTCGCTTCTTGCTTGTTCGCAAAAAGTGATGTAGTTCGAGTGATACACTATGCCTCCGGCATCGGTGTGGTTGTAGTAGATTCTTTTTTTCACGTTTTGCCTTTTTGTATAATTTTATCAAAAAGGTTTTGATTGAAAACAATAATAATCGGTGCGGGTGCAAGCGGGCTTTTTTTGGCTTCGTTATTAAAAAAAGATTATCTTATTTTGGAGCATAATTCCCAAATAGGAGCAAAAATAAAAATAAGCGGCGGAGGGAAGTGTAATATCACAAACAAATTCGTCAGCGAAAAAAATTATTATGGAAATCAAGAATTCGTAAAAGAGATATTAAAAAACTTTTCAAATAAAGACCTTCTCTCTTGGCTTAAAAAAAATAACCTCGAAGTGAATCTTTTAAAAGAAAATCAATATTTTTTTAAAAATTCGGACGTTTTGCTTGATTTTTTCAAAAAAAACGTAAAAAACATCCGTTTAAATACCGAAGTTTTGGAAGTAAAAGAGGACTTGAGCGTCGTAACCGATAAAGGAGTATTTAAAGCTCAAAACGTTGTGGTGGCAAGCGGCGGGCTTAGTTTTAAAAAGCTTGGTGCAAGCGGAATAGGATATGAGATTGCAAAAAGCTTTTCTCACTCCGTCACGCCTTTAAAGCCGGCACTTGTGGGCTTAACCGTACAGCCGAGTGAGAGTTGGTTTAAGAATTTAAGCGGGATATCCGTTTTTGCAAAAGTGAAAGTCGGCCGAAAAATCTTTAGACAAAACGTGCTTTTTTCTCATAGAGGCATTACGGGGCCGGCTATTTTAAACGCTTCTTTGTGGTGGGATAGAGGAAAAATAACGATCGATTTTTTAAATAAAGAGGTCTTTTCATATCTTAAAAATCCCAACAAACAGATATCCACTCAATTGCCTTTGCCAAAAAGATTTATAAAAGAGTTTTTAAAAGCGGTCGGTGTGGAAGATAAGAGAGTGAAATTTTTAAAAAAAGAAGAAAAAGAAAAACTGAAACTTTTAAATTCATACGAATTCGCACCTGCCGGGACTTTCGGATTCGAAAGGGCGGAAGTGACAAAAGGCGGTGTTTTGACGCAGGAGCTTGATTTGAATATGCAAAGCAAATTTAGAAAAAATCTCTATTTTGCGGGAGAGGTGGTTGATGTAACGGGTGAGCTTGGAGGATATAATTTTCAGTGGGCTTTTAGCAGTGCCTATGCTATTTACCGCTCTTTAGTTTAAAGTGTTCGATTTTCAATGTCAGGTCGATATTCTCTTTGTCTTTTTGGAAATTGATAGGAAAATAGACTCTTAATACGTATTTGTAATTTTTCAAAGCGTCTATAAAATCGTAAAAATTTTTAGGCGATTTGATTTTTGCTTTTGCAATATAGGTTGTTTTTATAAAGTCCTCTTTATAAACGCTTTGATTTATCTCTTTTATCTCCTTGATATCCATATATTTGGAAGCGAAATTTTTGAAGTTCGTAGTATCGAAGTCTCTTCTTAGTGCGCTTAAGATTTTGGCATTTTTCTTTTTGAGAGCGTTTAACTCTTTTAGGGTTTGGTTATAAGTATTTAAAGTTGCGTCGTATTGAGATTTTATTGCGTAATATTTTTTTTGGTCTTTTTTAAATGTTTTAACCGCCGGTGCTATTAAAAAGGCGATTGCTAATAGGGTGATGATAATATAAAGCGTAAAAAACGCAAAGTTTTTTATTACGTCAATGCCGTAAATATAGACTTTCGGGATTTTTATTTTTGGTATTTTAATCTTTTTCATTTCCGCTCTTTAGATAGTTTTCGCTTTTAAACCTATACCAGCCGTTTGGCAATTCGTAAAAAGTCGTAACCGTTTTTGCAAAAATCGATTCAAGCGGCGGTAACATTAATAAATTATAAGCGTCTTTTGTCGGTGTGATGCCGTAGATTATCAGTTTGTCGTTATCTATATAAAATCTCTCAAGAGTAATAGGGTCCGGGATTAAGTCAAGTAAGTTTTTTATTTGCTGTTTTGTGAGTTGATTTTTTATATTTATATCTTCGTAAAGCGCTTTTTGTTTGAAAATAAAATCTTTTTGTTTATTGAGTTTGGTTATGTCAGCTTTTAGGGTGATAATCTCTTTTTTTAAGTTTTGGGCGTCTTTATTTAAAAAATAGGCTTTTATGGCTAAAAAAGCCGAAAAAGCCACATACAAAAATAGAGATATCACTATTAACAACAGCCAAAGTTTCGTATCCTCTTTAAATAGAGGTTTTTTATTGGGTCTTGTAAAACTATACGCTTTCAATTGACAGCCTGTTTATGGAATTTAGAAAATCTATCTGTTTAATTTCGCTTGATATCAAAAGCTCGTCTTCGATTAATGAATTTAGCGTAATATCTATCCCGATTGTATCTAAAATTATGATTTTTTCAATAAAATCGCTGCTGTAATTATCATAGTATTCTTTAATCGCACTTTTTAAATGATTTAGGATTTCTGCTTCTTTGGAAGTTTGTTCGTTCGTGATTTCACTATCGTCGATTTCTTCCTCTTCGACGCTATCGATATCGCTTATGAGTTCCTCTTCAAGGTCGATATCTTCTACTATATCTTCGTCAATGTCACCGGGTTCTTCTTCATTTAGTTCGATTATGTCGCTATATATAGGTATGAAATTTTCATATCCCAAAATTACCAAATGGTTTTTTAGTACCAATAAATAAAATCTGTTTTTTCTCTCATCCGCCATAGCGTCTATTACTGCAAAAACGGAATATACGAAGTCAAGGTCGAATTTGTACTCGTTTTCGAGATTTCTAAGCTCATAAAAAGAGACGTAAAAAGAATACTTTCCAAGACATAAAATTTTTACGTTATCTGGGTCTATGTCTTTATCCAAATATACTTGCTTGCTACAGCTCGGGATTACTCCTTGATTGATTGTAAGAAGTACGGTTGAAATATATGTTTGAGGGTTGTCGTCTATTTTTTCTCTTATATATTTGACAAACTCTTTTTTATCCTCGAAACTCTTCTCTTCCGTTGATAAGATTTGTTTGTTTTTGACAACTTGAAGTATCGTTTTATATTCGTCCTCTTTATAAAAGGCTATAAATTGTTTTTTAAAAAATTTTTCTAACCACATAGCGGATGCGCTTTTAAGTAATTTTTTAGTTTAAGCGAGTTACTGAGTTTCGTGTAAATTTGGGTGGTTGATATAAACTCGTGTCCCAAAAGCTCGCTTACGTCGTTGATTCTTGCGCCTTTATCGAGCATATAAGTCGCAAAAGAGTGTCTTAGCTGGTGAGGTGTTACGTGTATTCCTATTTTTTTAAAAGCTTTTTGAATAACATATCTGAGATTGGCATCGCTCATTTTTTTGCCGTTTTTTTCGAAAAGATACTCTTTTTTAGGGTTTATTTTTAAGTATTTGTCGATGAATTCTTTGAGTTTAGGGTGTATCGGGACGATTCTCGTTTTGTTTCCTTTTCCTCTTATTTCTATCCAATCGCCTTTTATGTCGCTGAGTTTTATGTTTGCTGCTTCGCTTATTCTAAGCCCTAAAGAAAAGACGACCATAATCGCCAAATACTCATCCATATCGGCAACTTTCAAAGCCTCTTTTATATGTTCTAAGCTTACGGGTTTTGGTAGAGTTTTAGGGACTTTTATGTGTTCGTCACCGACAATTTTGTATTTAAAACCTTCTCTTTGCAAAAAATCGAAAAAACTTCTTAGGGCCGAGACTTTTTTTGCTATCGTTTTTTTGCTTAGATTTGCAATATGCAGGCGATAAGGAGTTATATCAATAGCTCCGTTTTCAATTTCGATAAATTCAAGCGCTTCTTTTAATACGCTTTCGTATGTTCTATATGTCTCTTTTGAGTTTGTTTGTTTAACATATTTAAGAAATTTGTTTATCTCTTTATTCAAAAAGCTCTTCATATAACTTCTTTGCCTTTAAATATTTTTCTTTAGCCTCTTTTTTTAGCTTAGGAGGCAGTAAAAGTGACGGTTTTAACGTTTTGTATTCGTCAAGTAAAATCTCAAGCATCATTTTGATTCTTAATTTGTCTTTTTTGGTGACAACCGGTTTATTCGCTATTTTTTCTATTGTTTGAAAATAATTATCGGCGTCGTTAATAAAGCTTTGCCACTCTTTTGCTATCTTCGATTGGGTTTTAAGCGTAAACGCCATTCGGTTATACGGATTTATCGTAAAAGCTTCGCTTGCAAGTTTATAGGCTTCTTCGTAATTGCCCGTTTCGAAATAATATCTCGCTTCAAGCGAGAGCCTATATGAGGGATTGAATACGAAATAGGCTCCCGCTAACAAAAAGGCTATTAGAATACCAAAGAGTACTTTTTTTATATCACTCTCCCTTTTAGAGTATGTTTGTTCGCTTCTTCAATTTTTACATCGACTATTTTACCAAGTAAATTAGGGTCTTTGTCAAGTTTTACCGTAAAAAAGTTATCGCTCTTGCCCATTCCTACCTCTTCGACAAGCACTTTGTAGGTTTTGCCTATTTGTTCTTTACTTATCTCTTCAAGGATTTGAGCGTGTAACTCTTGAAGCTGCCAAAGTCTTTTTTTTGCGATGTCTTTTGGTACTTGATTCGGAAACTCGGCGGCTTCTGTTAGAGGTCTTGGTGAATAGACAAAACTAAAAATCTGCTCGAATCTCACTTTTTCCACTACTTCCAAAGTATCTTTAAAATCCTCTTCGCTCTCTCCCGGGAATCCTACGATAATATCCGTAGATATCGCAACATCCGGAATTTGTCTTATAATCTCGGCTCTATTTAAAAACCACTCTTTAGTATATCCTCTTTTCATAGCTTTTAATATTTCGCTGCTTCCGCTTTGAAGAGGGAAATGGATGTGTTTGCAGATTTTAGGATTGTTTGCGAATTCATCTAAAAATTTATCGTCCGCGTGCAAAGGATGAGGAGAGGTGAATCTGATTCTCTCTATCCCGTCTATTTTGCTCACTTCTCTAAGCAAATCCGTAAAATCGACTTTCGGATGAGGTACGCTGAATCTTTTTCCGTAAGTATTTACGTTTTGTCCTAAAAGCGTTATCTCTTTTACTCCGTCGTTTGCAAGCTCTTCTACTTGTTTTAAAATCAAATCCATAGGAATCGAAAGCTCTTTTCCTCTTGTTTTGGGAACAATACAAAAAGTACATTTCTTATCGCACCCGACCATAATATTTACGAAATCTTTATAAGGATTTTTGCGGGTATTTTTAAAAACGTATGTGGTGTCGTCGTAGTCTATGTCGGTGATTACCGCTTTTTCTTTATTTATCGCTTCTTTTATTCTGCTTACGTTTCTCGCTCCCAAAACAAAGCTGACATAAGGCGCTCTTTTTATAATCTCTTCACCCATATGGCTTGCGGTACATCCGCAAACACCGAATTTTGCGTTGGGATTTTCTTTTTTTAAAGCTCCGAGTTCGGAGAATAGTTTTTGAACCGGTTTTTCTCTGACCGAGCAGGTGTTTATGATTATCAAATCGGCTTCTTTAGGGTTTTGGGTAGGAGTGTAGATATCGGAGAGCTCTCCGATAATGTGTTCGGTGTCTTTTACATTCATCTGACACCCAAAGGTTTCGATGTAGAGTTTTTTCATCTTAATCCTTAGATGATATGAAGCTCATACATATAAGCACCTTCGTCAAGCCCGAATTTCACTTCTCTGAAATATACTGAATATCCGTCGCTTTCAAGCTTGTCGATTAGGTCTTTTAAATCTTTGTAGCTTGTATCTTTATGAAAGTAAAAAAAGCTGTTCGGTTTTATTTCACTTACGAATTCCTCATAGTTCTTTTCGATAATTTCGTTATCAGGTCCGATAAGTTTGAGTTTCATAGACTTCCTTTTTATTATTATTTTATCAAAAAATTGTGTAAAATTATAACAAACTTTGCATAAAGGAATTGATTGTGGATAAGGTACTTAATCTTTTGTCGATGGTGGCTAACGAAAAGGGTCTTGATTTTGAAGAAGTAAAAGAGGCGTTTAAGCGCTCTATTATCAAAACCGCCAAAAAAATACTCGGTGATATCGATGTGGATGTGGAGCTTGACGAAAACGGAGAGCTTAAAATTTATCAAAACTTTACTGTTGTAAACGACGACAGAGCTCTTGAAGAGCCTGAGAAATATCTCTATTTGGACGAAGCAAAAGAATTTGACGAAAATGCGTCAATCGGAGATAAATTAAGAGCCGAGCTTGATTTGAGTAAGCTCGGAAGAAGCGGGGCTATGGCTCTTCAAAGAGAGTTTGAGCGCGAAATTACAAGACTTCTTGAAAACGAAATATATAGAAAGCTTATTTCTAAACTTAATACTATCGTAAGCGGCGAAGTTGTAAAAGTGGATAGCGAAGAAAATACTTGGGTTGAACTTGAGGGCGTAAAAGGGGTACTTCCGAGAAGAAACAGAATTAAAGGTGAGAAATTCGAAGTCGGAGACGTATTAAAGGCATTGTTGAAATATGTACATTTCGACAATAAAAAAGGTATCACTATAGAACTTAGCCGTACGGCTCCTAAATTTTTGGAAAAACTTATAGAAAACGCCGTGCCCGAAGTTAGAGACGGGATTATTAAAATTCACGGAAGTGCGAGAATTCCGGGAGTCAGAAGTAAAGTTGCCGTAAGCTCTTTAAATCCTAAAATCGAGCCAATAGGGACTATTATCGGTAAAAACGGAGTTAGAATCAACGCCATTTCAAACGAACTTCACGGAGAAAATATAGACGTTATCGAATATTCGTCCAAACCTGAAATTTTCGTAGCAAGAGCATTGTCTCCTGCAATCGTTAAAAACGTAAAAATAGACGAAAAAAACGGAATTGCTTATGTTGAAGTAGATCCTAACGAAAAAGCGAAAGCTATCGGGAAAAACGGAGTGAATATCACTCTTGCGAGTATGCTTACTAAATACAAAATCGAGCTTAAAGAGCCGCAAGAAAAATCAAACGACACAAGCAAACTTGAAAATCTTTTCAAAATTTAAGGAGTGTAGTTGAAATATTTTTACGTCTCTTTTATTATCGCCGTAGCGGGATTGGTCGCCGCTTATTTTTTAGGCGGTTTTGCCGCGGTGTATCTGACTGCCATTCTTGCCGTTTTGGAGGTTAGTTTATCGTTTGATAACGCCGTTGTTAACGCAAAAATTTTAAAAACGATGGATGAAGTTTGGCAAAAGAGATTTTTAACTTGGGGAATTATTATTGCGGTATTCGGTATGAGGCTTGTTTTTCCAGTGATTATCGTAGCGGTGGCTGCCGGACTTTCTTTGCAAGATACTATTCATATAGCGCTTTTTGACCCTGAGAAATATCATCAAATACTGCTTAGCGCCGAAAAACTGATTTATGCGTTCGGTGGGGCGTTTTTATGGATGGTTTTTAGTGACTTTTTGTTTGAAGAAAAAGAGGTTAGGTGGATTAAGCCGTTTGAGAGAACGGCTGAGAAATTCGGAAGAGTAAACAATATCTCTTTAATAGTGGCTATGATTATCGGAATAATAGTAACATACGATGCAAAAAGTTACGAAGTTGCTATTGCTTACTTTTTGGGACTGCTTAGTTATTCAATTTTAAAAGGAGTAAACGAAGCTTTCAGTGCCGAGGGTGTAAAAAGCGGTCTTATGGGGCTTTTGTATCTTGAAGTGTTGGATGCGAGTTTTAGTTTTGACGGAGTAATAGGAGCGTTTGCTATTACTCCGAATATTTGGCTTATTATGATCGGTCTTGGTGTCGGGGCTATGTTCGTTAGAAGTCTTACGATTTGGATGGTCGAAAAAGGCGTTTTGGACGAATACAAATATTTAGAACACGGCGCTCATTACGCAATCGGAGTTTTAGCGGTTATTATGCTTTTAAAAATTTTCTTCCATGTAGGGGAGCTTATCACAGGTACGCTTGGTCTTGGGCTTTTGATAGCCGCTTTTATTCATTCGAAAATAGAAAAAACTACAAAATAACTATCTCTTCTTCCAATTTTATTCCGAAACTTTCAAAAACTCTTTTTTTCGCTTCGTTTATCAAAAACATCATATCTTCAAACGTACCGCCTCCGACGTTTATAAAAAAATTAGCGTGTTTTTCACTTACTTTTATGCCGCCTTTTTGCATACCTTTCATACCTACTTTTTCTATAAGTCTTCCGGCAAAATCGCCTTTTGGATTTTTAAATACGCTACCTAAACTCGGCTCTAACGGTTGATTTTGGCGCAAGATTTTTAACTTTTCGTCAAGTTCGTAATCAAACCCTTGTTTTAGTTCGAAAATTGCTTCGAAAACAGGCTCGTTTATATCCGAATATCTATAATCGAAATTTATATCTTTTTTTTCAACCCAGCCTTTTAGGGTTTTGATAGCCAAAAGAGAGTTTGAAATTTCATACTCTTTGACTCCCGCATTCATTTTGATACTACCGCCTATGCTTCCGGGAAGTTTTGCCAAAAACTCGAAACCTTTAATGTCGTTTCTCTTGCAAAAACTATAAAGCGTTCTGTTTTGTGTTTTTGCTCCCACTTTTAAATATCCGTTTTTTATATCTATGAATTTGTATCTGTCGTCCAAAATAGCAAGTTTAGGCGGGTTGTTTGAAATTAGCGTGTTTGTGGCTCTTCCTATTACGAATTCGTTTTCATAATTATCTTCGTGTAGAGCTTTTACCTCAATTTTAGGTCCTATTTTTATATATGAAAGTTTTGAAAAATCGACTATCATATCCGTCCTTAAAAAAAGTTTAAGTTTTGTGATTTATAATAAAAAATTATCACTTCCAAAAGGAAAACTTATGATTGAAAAATTAAAAAAACTTCTTTTCGAAAAAGACGACATTAATATTTTATCGTATATTAAAAACTCTTTTAAAGAAATCGTTACCTCATCAAATATGAGAATCGACGTTTTATCTATCGTGTTTTTCTTAGGGAAGTGGCTACCTTTTGCTATTGCAATCGGTATTACTACCGGTATTATAGCTTCATTTATGGATTTGATGGTAATAAAAATCAATAATTTTCTCTCAAAAGACGTAATTTATTTTTTTATTTATCCGGTAATAGTATCGATAATTGTAGGTATTGTTATCAAAAAATATCCCGAAGTCGAGGGTCCGGGGATTGGATATTCGATTTTGCATTTAAAGACAAGAAAGTATATCTCTTTTAAAATTATTTTTCATAAAATAATCGTCGCTATTTTTACGTTATCGGGCGGTTTTATCGCCGGTCGTGAGGGGCCTTCTTTTTTCTTGGGAGTAGCACTTGGAGAATGGATGGGAAAAGTTTACGGATTTAGCAAAAAATACAAAAATATGCTCGGACTTATAGGCGGGGGTGCATTTACCGGGGCACTTTTGAAAGCTCCGCTTGGAAGTAGTATTTTTGCTATGGAGCTTGAAAATATGTACGATTTTGACTATCGTCCTTTTATTCCGATGATTGTGGCTTCAATTGTGAGTTATCTTACTTTTTCTTTTTTTAGAGGAAATCATCCGTTTATCGACCTTAGCGGTAAGCCTATTTGGAATTTGGATACGATTCCTTATATTATTATGATGGGACTGGCAATTTCCGCTCTTATCTATTTTTATACGATATTTTTTCATTTCGCTCAAAAAGTCTCCCGTGCTTTTAAGACTCAAATGAGACCCGTTATCGGGACTTTGATAGCGGTACCTTTTATTATATTTTTGTATTATTATACGAAAGATATGGACGTATTAAGCGCTCCTGCGAATATGCAAATACTTTCTAAAATGGCGAATTTTTCATTTTCTATAAGTGATGATGTGGTGATTATAGTTTCGACGTTTTTTATTACGAGTTTTACTTTGGCTTTCGGTATTCCGGGGGGACTTGTTTTGCCGGTGCTTATTATGGGAAGTGCGGTCGGTAATATTTTCGGACACTTTTTTAACGACCAATTCATTACTTTTACGCTTGCCGGAATGGGTGCGGCGCTTGCTGCTGCGGCAAAAACACCTCTTGCGGCTATCGTGATGATTACTGAGATGAGTCATGACGACGTGGTTATTCCTATGACAGCGGCTGTTATTACGAGTTATTTGACGAGTTTCGGATATTCTACGTATCTCGGTCAAAAAAATATATTCAAAGGTTCGCTAAGAAGCTTTTCGGTGAAGAGACATAATGAGAAGGGATGAATTTTTACATTTCGTCTTCATCCCGGTAGTTTTAGGAATTATCGGTGGTTTTTCGGCGATTTTATTTAGGAAACTTATAGCTTTTTTTAAGTTTTTGTTTGTAAATATTAACTTTTTACATAATGATGTTTTTTATCTTTTTACGATGCCTTTTATTTTTCTTTTTTCCTATTTTTTAATAAACAAGCTTTTAATTAACACCTCCAATATCACTCTTGATCATATCGCAAAAAAAATATCTTTAATGGCCGGTAATTTTTCTATTATCAAAGGACTTTTGGTTCTGTTTTTGACTTCTCTTAATATCGGATTCGGATTACCTGTGGGTAGGGAGGCTCCTATTGCAAAACTCGGAGGGCTTTTGGGTGAGATTTTTATCAAAATAATAAAAGTTGCAAAAGTTAATATCCCGATTTACCTTGCGGCTGCCGTTTCATCTGCAATTGCTGCGACTTTTAACGCTCCGCTTGCGGGTGTGATACTTGCTATTGAAATTATTGTAGGAAGAATAAATACGTATATTATCATTCCTCTTATCGTTTCCACCGCAACCGCTACGCTTATAGCAAGAGAATTTTTGGGAGATTATACGGCTTTTTTCGTACCTCATCTTGAATTTTCGAATATCTATTTTTATATAGTGCCGATTGTGGGAGTCGTATTTGCACTTTTGAGTGTCGTTGTTTTTTATTTTTTTGAGTTTTTTAGAAAATTAAGAGTAACTCTTAAGGATTATTGGTATAAAATTGTCGTTTTTAACGGATTTTTGGTGGGATTGTTAATTTGGGCGGTTCCGGAGATTAGGGGAGTAGGGTATGAATATATAACGGCTCTATTTAAAAACGGTTTTGATTTTTATCAGGTGTTTATTATTACTTTTACGAAACTTATCGCAATAATCATTACTTTTGGAAGCGGGCTTTTTGGAGGTCTTATGTCTCCTTCTATTTTTATAGGCGCTTTTGGCGGATATATGATAGGTGACTTTTTTATTCATTTAGGAGCTGACCCCAGGGTCTTGGCACTTGTCGGAAGTGTGGCTATGCTTGCCGGAATATCGAAAGCGCCACTTAGAAGTACGATTATTATAATAGAGCTTACACATTCGTATCAGCTTTTGATACCGTCTTTAATAGCCTCTTCAATAACCGCTTTTATCGTCTCTAAGTATGAACCCGGCGGTTATTTTAAAAGAAGTCTTATCCAAAAAGGAATCGATATAGAAAATCCTAATGTTTTGAGGTTTCTTGATAAGATGAAAGTTTATAGTTATCTTGTTTATATCGAGCCTCTAAGAGCCGACTTGAGTGTGAAAGAAGCGTTTTTACATTTTAGAAAAAACAACTTCAAATCGATGCCCGTTGTGGATGAAAACAATAAATTAATAGGCGTTCTCTCTTTTAAAGATATAAGACTGAAACTAAAAAACAAAAACGAAAAAATAAAAAACGTCCTAAACACTCATCCGATAGTTTGGAGAGAAAACTATAAAAGCGATGAAATCGTTAAGGTTTTGGGGCTTATAAGCTCCGAATACGTTCCGTATGTAAATGTTTCGGGTGAATACGAGGGGATGGTGAATTTGAAAAAATTACTAAAAGATTTGTCGATGATTGACAGATATAAAATTATCTAAGAAAAGTAGGTATAAGACTAAAAACGTATTTTGTAAAATCTATCATTTCGTTCATCATCCAAGGAAGGGTTAAAATTAATACAACCGCAATCGCTATGATTTTCGGCACGAAACTCAGTGTCATTTCGTTGATTTGAGTAGTGGCTTGAAAAATAGATACTATAAGCCCCACAATCATACCGACAAGCAGTGCAGGTAGCGATAACAATAGTGCTAATTTAAGCGCCGCAACGGCAAGAGCTATAATTTCAGATTGCATTTTCCATTCCTAAAACTTTTTTTACCGCCGAATCGACTTTTTGAAGTTCTTCTTGTGTCAGTTTCGTAACCAATCCTTTGGAAAAAATAATTTTACCTGTCGATATTATACCAATTGCGGTAGCGACTATTTCGCTATCTCTTGTCATATTGTCTCTTTTTTTTATCAAAACTCTGTAATCTCCTCCCAAAATCTGTCCCGAAAGAGGTAAAACCACTACGGTATGATACAATCCTTCATAACAGGCTCTATTTAGATAATCGTTTTGGTAGATTAAAAAAGGTCTTGTTTTAGCACTATCCGTTAGCTTTGCAAAATATACTTCTCCTCTTTTGAATTCGGGGATTTTGTCGCCTTTGAACTCTCCTTCGAAAAACTCTATATAGCTTGCTCTTTGGGTTCTTGGTTTGCATTTCAGGCTTAGTTCGTTTTTTTTAAGCCATTCTTGAAAGTCCATTTTTTGCCTTTTTTTTAAGTATTATAAAATAAATAAAATATAAGAATTAATGAAATAAGCTCAACAAGAGAGCAAATTTTGGCCATTGCAAAAAAGCTAAAAAGCCCAGACCTCTTCGAGCTTGTGTGCTTTTTTTAACGCTTTTTTTCCATTAAAATTTGCAATTGTTTCGCTTTATTTATTAATTTTATATATATATATTTTTATTTGGTATTTTTATTACTTTAAGATTTAAATTAAAAGTTACCTTCTCTTACTTTTTTATATTCTCTCGGAATCATATATTCTCTTACATCTTTCATACAAGGTAATATTCCCGCTTTATATCCCAATTCGTACAATTTATTAATAGATTCGATTTGTTCTTCATCAAGAGATATCGATTTGTCGTTTGCATAAAGGCTTAAATATTTATCAAGAGTTTTGTCATCCACTCTTACCAAATTTCTCTCAATTAACATTTTAGCCAAAAGATTTTTGTGTTTGTTTGCGACTTCTACGGCTTTTGTCAGGATATCTTCAATATTTATCGCATCAAGTAAAGGAATGGAGCGTCTAATAGCCATTCCGCCAAGCGGAAGAGGCCTATTGCCTACAAGCTCCACCCAAATATCCCATAGTTCTTTTTCAACTTCAAGTCTCTCATCGAAAGTCAAAATACTTTCATGAATCAAAACTCCGGCGTCCACCTCCCCATCAAGCACAGCTTTTTCGATATCAAGAAAATTTTTATATACGATTCTTGCATTCGGATAGTAGATTTTAAAAATAAGAGCGTTTGTTGTGTATTCTCCGCTTAGGGCCACTTTGAAATTTCTTTTAAGTTTTTTACCTTTTAATTTTACGAGTTTCGGCCCGTATCCGTATCCGAAACTTATTGCCGTTTTTAAAAGGGCGTATTCGTCTTTTAAGAAAGGATAAGCCCCGAAACTTATGGCGCTTACGTCGTAGATGTTTTTTAATGTTTTTTGATTGAGGGTTTCAATGTCTTCGGCGATATTTTGAAATTTATATTTTTTATCTCCTATCCAGCCGAATTTGATTGCATAGTACATAAAAATATCGTCGGCATCGGGAGAGTGAGCTATTGTATATTCTTTCATAATTTTGTCCTGTTGTTTGATTTTTAGTGATTACTGATTCATTTTTCCTTTTTTCCTGGAAAAAATTATAACCAAAGAGGTTAATGATATTCAAATAAGTGTCGATTATAAAACGGTGTCAATACGAAAGGATGAAAAAGTGGCGAAGACCGAAAAACTTAAAAATCGCATATTGAAACTCAATTACCTTTCGATAATAGGAGTTGTTGTCGTATTTTCTATTTTGAGTTTTGCGAGTGTATATTATGTACTTAATATGTCTTTGCAAAGAGATATAGAATTTACAAAACAAGAGTATATCAATGCTAAAAAAGCGACGATTAAAAATCAGGTGGATAATTTAATTAACTACATAAACTACATCTCAAAAACGGAAACTCAAAAAAAACTTGAGAGACTAAAACAAGACGTAGAGTTTTTGAGCGATGTTCTTAAAAATATACCTCTTGAGAAACTTCCTATGTTTTTCAATAGATATATTTTTGAGCATAGTTTTTATAAGGTAATCGTTAGAGAAAATAACAAAGTGATTTTTCACCACGGAAATTTGCCCGAAGAGCTTTTTGATTATAAACCTATAGGGAAAATAGATATTTTCATTAAAAATAAAAAATATTATATCTTTGCAAAAGAAGTCAAAATCAATAATCGACATTACACTATCATTTTAGGTTTGGCACAGCAAGATATAGACAAAATGGTTCAAAAAAAAGTAATAAACTTAGTACATACTATGCAATTCGTTTTTAACAACGGATATATATCGATTATAAAAATAGAAAACTTCAACGGTGGGAGAAAGTTTGCGAAATTCGTAGCTTATCCGAAAAATCCCGATTGGGAAGGGCTTTATCTAAATGATGATAAAAAGGACGCAAAAGGAATCGAGTATAGAAAAGAGTATTTGAAGCTTATTACGAAAAAAGGAGAAGGGTATTTTGTTTATTGGTTTAAAAGAAACGGCAAACTTTATAAAAAAATATCTTACGTAAAACTTTATAAGCCGTATAATTGGGCGATTTTCGGGGGTATTTATATTGATGAAGTTAATAACTTAATAAATTTAAAAAAACAGAGAATCAAAAACGAACTTAGAGAAATCTTAAAAATATATTTGATTATTTCTACGTTATTTGTAGTAGTTGTGTTTTTGATTACTAAATATGAAAACAAACTTTTAAAAAGAGTAATCGAAGATTATGAAAAAGAGATTTCAAGAAAAAATAAAGAGCTTGAAGAAGTAAATAAAAAGCTTGATTTATTAAATAAAAATTTAAAACAAGAAGTCGAAAGAAAAACTCAAGAACTACTTAAAAGCTACGTAACCGATAAGCTTACGAATCTTCCAAATAGAGAAAGATTTCTTTATGACATTAAACGAAATCCTAATAAATGTATAGGATTGTTAAATATTGACTCTTTTAAAGAGATTAATGATTTTTACGGAATGGAAATCGGTGATAAAGTATTAATGAAAGTTGGAGAATTTATTTCGAAATATACTCCTGTTTATAAACTTTCTGCCGATGAGTACGGTATTTTAGGAGATGACTGTAATGTAGTACACGATATAGTTGAAAAAGTTATCAGAAATATAGAAAAAAACAATATTAAAATCGACGGACATGAAATTGAAATTTCTCTTAGTGCCGGAATAGGAGAGAGTATAGAAAAAGCCGATATGGCTCTTAAATATGCAAAAAATAAAAAAATGGGAAAAATCGTAATTTTTGACGAAAATTTGGAAATAGTCAAAAATTATAAAGAGTATATGGAGTGGAAAAACATAATCAAACAAGCTCTAAGAGATGACAAAATCATCCCTTACGTTCAACCTATAGTGGACGCGAAAACAAAAGAGACGAAAAAATACGAAGTACTTTTAAGGCTTGAGCATAACGGCAAAATTTATCCTCCTTTTTTCTTAGAACATGCGAAAAGAGCGGGGTTGTATGTAGATTTGCAAAAAGTTATGATTAAAAAAAGTTTTGAAGTTTTTTCGAAAATCGATTCGAATTTTTCTATCAATTTGTCGGTTATGGAACTCTCAAACGTTAGCTTCAAAAAATATCTTCTCGATATGATAGATGAATATAAAGTTAGTGAAAAATTGACAATAGAGCTTTTGGAAGATGAAAAGCTTATGGATGAGGAGTTATTGGGATTTTTAATTTTTTTAAGAGAGATGGTAGGGGTTGAGATTGCTATTGACGATTTCGGTTCTGGTAATAGCAATATTTCGTATTTAATTCGAAAAATGCCCGTTACGATATTAAAGCTTGACGGTAGTTTGATTAAAGATATGATGAAAAACGAAAACAATAAAAAACTTATTCAAGTTATCGTGAGTATGGCTAAGATTTTTGAACTTAAAACGATTGCCGAGTTTGTAGAAAATGCCGAAATAGCCGAGTGTTTAGAAAAATACGGAGTTGATTGTTTGCAAGGATATTATTTTTCGAAACCTTTTGATATCAATAATTTAAAGGAGAAAGAATGAAAAAGCTTTTATTGTTTTTAAGTGCGAGTCTATTATTCGCTTCAAATCAGGATATTCAAAAACAGATAGAAAAATTAAAAGCGGAATTTAACGCAAAAATAGAAGCGCTATCTCAAAGAGTCGATGAGAACGAATTTGAAGCGAGCATTAATAGGATTAAGTGGGGAGGTGAGTTGGAAGTAAATTGGGGGTTTTATAGCGGGACGTATGATAATAAACACTTTAGCAACCCCAATAAATGGGATATGAGATTAAAACTCAATATGGAAACGAGAATAAACGAGCGCACGAAATTTACCGGTAGGCTTATGATGAGTAAGGCTTGGGGAAATTCAAGAGGTGAGGATTTATCTCAGCTTGACGCTCTTCAAGGTCGAGCGGACGGGACTTCGGCTCTTTTTGTAGAAAGGGCTTATGTTGATTTTCATATTACGAAAAACTTTATTATGACAATCGGTCGTCAGCCAAGTAGCGACGGACCGGGAATGAACCTAAAATACGACACTCCAAGAAAAGCGACTTATCCGGCGCTTTTGTTCAACGGCGCGGCTGACGGGGTGGTATTTACTTACAAATACAAAAATCCGTATATTCCGAAATGTAAATTCAGATTTGCTTACGGGAAAGGATACGAATGGCAAGACCCATTTTACGGCTGGGCGGCTGAGAATCCCGGTATTAAAGACACAAACGTTTACGGAGTTTTTTTCGAAGGAGCTCTACCTATCGAAAAAATGGGAAGAAATCTATTTATCCTAACAGGCGTAAAAACGACTCATCTTGTCACTAATCCTTTTGATGACAGAAATGCTACGGCTAATCAGGATTTAGGGGATTATGAACATTTCGGGGTTTATTTTGAAAATCTAAGAGCGTTTGATACGAGGTGGAATTATTTTGTCTCTTTTGCTTATGCGATACCTAAAGGCAACGGCAAAAAAGGAGTTGCCGATTTGAATAACGACGGAGTGCCCGATACCGAAGTCGAGCTTTTAAAAAACAACGGATACGCTTATCATATTGGCGGGAGATATGATTTTAGGCATTGGAAAATAGGCTATGAGTTTAATCACGGCTCAAAATATTGGTTTAGTTTTTCGACAAATCTTTACGACCCTATAAACAAACTCGCTATCAGAGGAAACGTGCACGATTTTTATGCGATATACAAAGTCGATTTGTACCAATACTTTAGGCTCGGGTATATGTATGCGGATATTAATTATAACTACGACGGAATGTACTACGCTCCAAACGGAGAGCCGGATAAAGTAAACGACGCTTTAAAACTTATCTA
This sequence comes from Caminibacter pacificus, assembly GCF_003752135.1. Classification (NCBI taxonomy): domain Bacteria; kingdom Pseudomonadati; phylum Campylobacterota; class Epsilonproteobacteria; order Nautiliales; family Nautiliaceae; genus Caminibacter; species Caminibacter pacificus. Next base: position 309,995 of record NZ_RJVK01000002.1, on the reverse strand, counting down.
TTTAACTTACGACGTTAGGTGGTAAAAATGAGAGAAATAGTGATAACGGTGTGTTTTGTGTGCTCTCTTTTCGGATTTACGTGCGAAGAGCTTTTCAAAAAATTTCACACCCCCGATCCTAAAACAAAAACTATGAAACAGCTAAAAAGGTGGGCTAAAGCTCATTTAAAAAACAATCCCTATAAAGAAGATATTTTGGAATGTCTTATAGAAAACGCCGCTGACAACCCCAACCAAGAAACCACAGCCGCTGAATAACTCCCTCTTTTTTTTGTTATAATTGCATATATTATGCATAAAGGATTTTTATGGACGAAAAAAAGCAAAAAGCACTCGAACTTGCTTTAAAACAGGTTGAAAAGCAGTTCGGTAAAGGTTCTTTGGTAAAATTAAGTGAAAAAGAGATAGAACCTATCGCTTCTATTCCTACCGGAAGTTTCGGGCTTGATTTGGCTCTTGGAATAGGCGGTATTCCAAAAGGAAGAATTACTGAAATTTACGGGCCGGAGAGTAGTGGTAAAACGACTCTTGCGCTATCTATTATCGCACAGGCTCAAAAACAAGGCGGAATTGCTGCGTTTATAGACGCGGAACATGCTTTTGACCCTATTTATGCAAGAAATATCGGTGTTGATATCGATAATCTTTTGGTTTCTCAGCCGGATTACGGAGAACAAGCTCTTGAGATTGTAGAGACGCTTGCAAGAAGCGGTGCCGTTGATATTATCGTAATCGACTCGGTAGCGGCTTTAACTCCAAAAGCGGAAATCGAAGGAAATATGGGTGATGCGCAAGTAGGTGTGCAAGCAAGACTTATGAGCCAGGCTCTAAGAAAACTGACAGCCGCTATTCATAAAATGAATACGACGGTGGTATTTATCAACCAAATAAGAATGAAAATCGGAATGATGGGATACGGAAGCCCTGAAACTACTACGGGTGGTAACGCTCTTAAATTCTATTCGTCTGTAAGACTTGATGTAAGAAGAATCGCAACTTTAAAACAAGGCGACAAAGAAGTAGGAAACAGAGTAAAAGTAAAAGTGGTCAAAAACAAAGTCGCACCTCCGTTTAGAATTGCTGAATTCGACATTATGTTCGGAAAAGGAATCAGTAGAGAGGGCGAACTTTTAGATTACGGAGTAAAACTTGATATTATCGATAAAAGCGGTAGCTGGTTTAGTTATGGCGCTACAAGACTCGGTCAAGGAAAAGAAAACGCGAAAGCTTATTTAAAAGAGCATCCTGAACTTGCTCAAGAGATAGAACAAAAAATAAAAGAAGCTTTGGGTGTGGAACTTTCTCATATGATAGACGCAATCGAAAACAACAAAGACAACGAAGACGAATTAAATTTAAAAGGAGAATAGATGGTAGTAATTGATAATATTTTTGCTGATGAGGTTCTTGATAGTAGAGGGAATCCTACTGTTAGAGCGACTGTTTATTTGAGTGACGGAAGCAGTGCGAGCGCAATCGTACCAAGCGGTGCGAGTACAGGGGTGAACGAAGCGCTTGAACTTAGAGACAAAGACGACAGATTCGGTGGAAAAGGCGTACTGAAAGCTTGCGAAAACGTAAATACGATTATTGCAAACGAGCTTATCGGTCTAAGTCCTTACGATCAAGCCGAAATCGATAATATTATGCTTGAACTTGACGGAACTGAAAACAAAAGCAAACTCGGAGCAAACGCGATTTTAGGCGTTTCTATGGCTGTTGCGAGAGCTGCGGCAAGAAGTTTGAATCTGCCTCTTTACAGATATTTAGGAGGTAGCAACGCGCTTGTAATTCCTACTCCTATGTTAAATATCATCAACGGAGGAGCTCACGCGGATAACGACGTGGATTTACAAGAGTATATGATTATGCCGGTAGGGTTTGACGATTTCGATTTGGCTTTAAGAGCATCTTCGGAAATTTATCACACTCTAAAAAAATTACTTGAAGCCGACGGACATCCTACGGCTCTCGGAGACGAGGGAGGATTCGCTCCTAACTTCAAAAACAACGTAGAACCTATCGAGTATATTTTAAGAGCTATCGAAAAAGCCGGATATAAACCGGGAGAGCAAGTGGCAATAGCACTTGATGCGGCAAGTAGCGAGTTTTATAAAGACGGAAAATACGTACTTGCAGGAGAAAACAGAACTCTAAGCAAAGAAGAGATGGTTGAATTTTATGCGGAGCTTGTGGAAAAATTCCCTATCGTATCTCTTGAAGACGGGATGGCTGAGGAAGATTGGGAAGGTTGGAAACTTCTAACTGAAAAACTTGGTGACAAAATCCAACTTGTGGGTGACGATTTGTTCGTAACAAACAAAAAACTTTTAAGAAAAGGTATCGATTTAGGCGTTGCAAACGCTATTTTAATCAAACCAAACCAAATCGGAACCGTAACGGAGACTATGCAAACGGTTAGACTTGCTCAAAGAAACAACTACAACTGCGTAATGAGTCACAGAAGCGGTGAGAGCGAAGATGCGTTTATTGCCGATTTTGCGGTTGCGCTAAATACAGGACAAATCAAAACAGGTGCTCCTGCAAGAGGTGAGAGAACGGCTAAATACAACAGACTTCTTCAAATCAACAGAAGCGTTGCGGGTGCCGAATATATCGGAAAAGAGTTATTTTAATCGATGAAAGGATTTTTCCTTTTCATCGGAGTTAATCAATGATAGATTTCGATAACGTTTTTCATAAAAAAAGATTCGATTTTAAAATTTTAATCGTTATTGCGGCTTCGATTCTTGTGGGTATATACATTATTAATTTGATGTTCGGAGAGAGGTCTTTTTCTCAAATGATAGAGTTGCAAAACACAAAAAAAATATTGCAACAAAGAGTTAATAACCTAAAAAAAGAGAACGAAAAACTTCAAAAAGAGTATTTCGAACTTAAAGAATTGGAGGGATAGTGAGATTTTTAGTTTTACTAATCGGCGTTTTGCTTTTTGCAAGAATGAATCCTTTCGAGCCCGTAATTACGCCTCAAAACACAACGGTTGTAAAGCCTCAATATTTTAAAAAAGCCAAGGTTTATTTGCCAAGCGACGCAAGAGTTCTTAAAAAAATCATCTTTGTTTATCAAAACCTAAACAGCGATATCAAACAAAAAGAGGTTGTGATAAACAAAGATATCGATTTTCACTCCCCTATTATCGTACTTCATAATCCCAAAGAGGTCGGATTTAAAAAATACAGAATTTCAAAATTTATGACAATCTATATAAAAGATAAAAAAATCCTCATAAAAACCAAAGACAAGCTTATTAGAAGTTTCTTTTTGGTAAAACCTTTTAGAATTATTTTGGATTTCAAAAGAAAATCAGACTTTCCGACTATCAAAAAACATATCTCGAATATATTCTTAAAAAAAGTTGTTGTAGGCTCTCACGGAAGTTTTTACAGAGTCGTTTTATATTTCGATACCAACTATAAATATAAACTTACAAAAACCGACGAAGGCGTAAAAATTGAGTGCTGGTAATGTAATTCTTACCGGGTTTATGGGAAGCGGAAAAAGTACGATAGGTAGAATTTTGGCAAAAGAGTTAAATACTTATTTTATCGATACGGATAATTTAATCGAATATTTCGAAAACAGAAGTATAAAAGAGATTTTTGAAAAAGAAGGTGAGGAGAGTTTTAGAAAAAAAGAGCGCTATTGCTTCGAGTGGATAAAAAACAACGTAAAAAATACCGTAATTTCAGTAGGTGGAGGTTTTCCGGTATTTATTCCTGAGATTAAAGAAGCCGGAGTTGTAATATATTTGAAAGTTGATTTTGACGATATTTTAAAAAGAATGAGTGAAGACGAAATTGCAAAAAGACCTCTTTTTCAGGATATTAAAAAAGCAAAAGAGCTTTTTTCAAAAAGAGATAATATTTACAGACAACTTGCCGATTATATAATTGAAAACAGAGATATCGACGGAACGATAAAAAAAATAAAAGGAATAATCGATGCAAGTTGATAACAATATGTCTCCAACTTCAATGATGGTAGCGATTCAAACCGACGTAATCAAAAAATCGGAAGACACCGTTAAAAATATCGTCGGGGATATTTTGGAAAAAAATTTCGAAAATACGATGAAAATAGAACAACAAGTAGCGGCGGCTACGGGAACGGGTGCTAATTTGAATATTAAAGCATAAGGATTGTTTTGGGGGATTGGAAAAACAGATTAAAAGAGTTTTATAAAACAAGAGCCGAGTTTATAAAAGCTCATCTTAATGAAAATATTGACTTTACGGATGTTTTTGACCCTTATTTGGAAGAAAAAAACGATAATCCGATAATGATTATCGGGGAAGCTCCGGGGGAGAATGAAGTTAAACAAAAACAACCTTTCGTAGGTAAAGCTGGAGAAAATTTAAACTATCTCATTTCTATCAGCGGTTTTGATAGAAAAAGGGATTTTTTAATAACGAACGCATTTCCTTTTAGAACGTTTCAAGATAAAAAAAACAGAACTCCAAAAGCAAAAGAGCTTAAAATCGGTGCCGAGTTATTAAAAAAAGAGATAGAAATCGTAAAACCCAAAATCATACTTCTTCTTGGAAATTCCGCTATAAAAGCCTTTTCTTATTTGGTAAAAGACGTTAAAAACCTTCAAAAATGCGGATATTACAATATCGATAGCGAAATCGGGAAATTGAAAATCGGCGTTTGCTATCACCCATCACCTCTTGCTTTTAACAGAAAAGAGATAAGAGAATCGTTAGAAAAGTTTTTTAAAAATCTCTCTAAGGCGGTGTGATGGCTGACGATATGGAAAAAACGGAAGAACCCACCCCCAAAAAATTAGAGGACGCCCGAAAAGAAGGTAATATCGCCAAATCAATGGAAATGAGCGCTTTTGTCGTTCTTTTGGTGGCGAGTGTAGTTATTATTTTTTATATCAAATACGTTACTTATTATATGGAGGATTTTTATAGGTATTTTATAAGTTTTGTGGGAGTGGAGATAACAAAAAGCGTCGTTTTTAATCTTATTTTAAAAGCAACTCAATATATTTTTATAGTCTTAGCGCCCGTTTTCATAGCTTTAATTCTTGCCGGGATTATCGGAAATGTAGGGCAATTCGGGTTTTTATTCACTACTAAACCTCTTATTCCTAAATTTGAAAAAATCAATCCCGTAAAAGGTCTAAAAAGACTCTTTAGCGCTAAGACCGTGGTCGAGGGTATAAAGATGATACTAAAAAGTATCATTGCGTTTTTGGTGGGGTTTTGGCTGTTTTTCGATTTTATTCACGATATGCCAAGAGTCGAATCTATGGAGTTTTTCGAGCAGATAAAGTGGTTTTCCGATAAAGCCGTGATTTTGATTTTTTCGATGCTCGGGGTTTTTTTCGTTTTTGCGGTATTGGATTTTGCGTATCAAAAATACAGCTATAAAAAATCGATGAGAATGAGCAAACAAGAGATAAAAGACGAATATAAACAAACCGAGGGAAACCCGGAAGTAAAGGCGAAAATCAGACAGATTCAAAGAGAAATGGCTAAAAAAAGAATGATGAGCGAAGTGCCAAAAGCCGATGTCGTAATTACAAACCCGACTCATTACGCGGTAGCTATAAGGTATGACAAAACCAAAGACGAAGCTCCAAGAGTAATAGCAAAAGGAGTGGATAATCTTGCTTTGAAAATAAAAGAAATCGCAAGAGAACACGACGTTATGATTGTAGAAAACCCTCCTTTGGCAAGAGAGCTTTACAAAAGCGTCGATGTTGATGAAATCATACCTCCAAAACTCTATAAAGCCGTTGCCGAAGTGCTTGCATACGTATATAGAGCCAAAGGAATGGTCTAAATTTTTCAAAAATCTTAGAATTTAACTTTCAATTTATCTTAAATGTTATAATTTTATAATTCAAAAAAAAGGAAAATTATGCAAGAGCTTTTTAAAAAAGCGTGGGAAAAGATAAAAGAGGCTAAAAATATAGTTTTGGTATCACATATAAATCCTGACGGCGATGCGCTTGGCAGTTCGCTTAGTTTATATCCTATTTTGAAAAGAATGGGTAAAAACGTAAAAGTTTTCAATGTAACAAAGCCTTTGCCTCAATATTTAGATTTTTTGCCTAATTTTGATAAAGTTACGGATAAATTACCGAAAAATGTAGATTTGATGATAAGTTTCGATTGCGGGAGTTTCGATAGGCTCGGGATTGATGAAAAACCTCCTTTTTTGATAAATATAGACCACCATATATCAAATACTAATTACGGAGATATCAATATTATCGACCCCAAAGCCGCTTCGACTTCTCAAGTCGTTTTTGAGATGTTAAAAACAAACGGAGTCGAAATAGACGAAGATAGCGCTACTTGCATTTATACCGCGCTTGTAACCGATACGGGAAGTTTTCAGTATGAAAGCGTAAACGAAAAAGTGTTTCAAACGGCCGCAGAGCTTGTAAAGTGCGGAGCAAAACCGGATTTTGTGGCTAAGATGTTGTTTCAAAGAGATAGGCTCTCTCGTCTTAGACTTTTGGCAAAAGCATACGATACTATCGAGCTTTGTTGTGAGGGCAAAGTCGCTTTTGTGGAAGTAACGAAAGAGATGATGGAGATTACGGGCGCTATTAAAGACGATACCGATACGATAGTAAATAGTGTTAGAGCGATTGCGAGTGTGGAAGTTGCCTGTATGTTAAGAGAAGACGACGACGGAATAAAAATATCTCTTAGAAGCAAAAACTACGCCGATGTGAGTAAAGTGGCCGTGAAATACGGAGGCGGCGGACATATAAGAGCTGCCGGAGCGACTATAAAAGACGAATTTGATTTTAACAAAGTAAAAAATATGCTTAAAGAAGACTTAAAAGAAATAGTAAAGGTTGAAGAATGAAAAAACTTTGGATATTGATACTTCTACTTATAATAGGAGCTGGCGGATTTGTCTATTTTTCGCCTATGTTTGAAAAAAATCCTCCTAAAATAACCATAAAAACCGACGGATATACGAATCTTAAAAATCCTATCGAGGTGGATTTGAAAGACGATAGCGGGATTAAATCTTATACCGTCGTATTGATGAACGGAAACAATACCGAAGTTATTGCAAGTGCCGATAATCCTAATATGGGAAAAAACGTTACTTTAAAAATCAAACTTCCTAAAAACATTAAAGCGAACGAAATAAGACTTGTTGTAACTGCTGTGGATACTTCTAAATGGCATTTTTTTGCAGGAAACGAAGCTCAAAAATCGGTAACGTTGGAAGTGGATAAAGTAGCTCCGGATGCGCAAGTGGTAAATAATTCTTATGCAATCGGAAGAGGCGGAAGTGCCGCTGCCGTGGTGCAAGTAAACGACAAAAACCTAAAAGACGCTTATATCTTAGTGGACGGAAAATATAAATTTAAACTCACTCCTTTTTATAAAAAAGGATATTACGTAGCACTTATAGCTTGGCCTATTTGGGAAAACAATTTTGATGCCACTTTGGTAGCCGAAGATTATGCGGGCAATATCGTAAGAGAGCATATTCCGTATTATTGGAGAACAAGAGGAATTTATAACCCTAAAGACGTAAAAATAAGAATTAATGACAAATTTATAAACCAAGTGGCAAAAAGAGTGCTTGAGAGAATGGGAATGAGTATCCCGAACGACCCTGTAGAGATATTCAAAAAAGTAAACGAAACTGTTAGAAAAATAAACGAAGCTAAAATTTCACAAATCACTTCACCAGTATATGAAGAGAAAATAAACAGCTTTTATATAAGAAGATTCAATCCGTTACCTGGAAGTGCCAAAAGAGCCGATTTCGGAGAAAAAAGACACTATTACTATAAAGGCGAGCAAATTTCTTTTGCTATTCATAAAGGTGTGGATTTGGCAAAAATCAAAAGAGCTAAAATTTATGCGAACAATAACGGACGCGTTGTTGCAAACGAATATATCGGAATTTACGGAAACGCACTTATTATTTATCACGGGCTCGGGTTATATACGCTTTACGGGCATACGAGCGAATTTAAAGTAAAAAAAGGCGATTTGGTTCATAGAGGAATGGTAATTGCAAGAACAGGTGCGACAGGTGCGGTATTCGGGGATCATTTACATTTCGGGGTATATGTACAAGGGATTCCGGTACAACCACTTGAATGGATGGACCCACACTGGATTAAAACGAATATCTTAAACGTAATAAACGGCGCAAAAAGGATGATTAAATAAAATGAAACAAAAGACGCTTAGGGTTTTTGAGGTAGAGGATTTTGAAAATTTAAAATCGGTAATAAAAACGAAATATCCTCTTATCAAAAACCATATTTTTATGTTAAAAGAGAAAAACGAAGAGATAGAAGACCTTTTAAGACGCAATTTTCTTAGTTATTTTATTGTGAATGGTGAAAGTTTTACTTCTAAGAAGGAAACATCAAAAGAGAGTATTATGGTAATCGAAAAAGAAAAGGTGGTTGTTAAAAACTGCGAAACGTTAATTTATGATAAAATTATAAGAAGCGGAGAAGAGCTCGAACTCTCTCAAAACGCCTTGTTTCTTAATAGAATCAATGCGGGTGCTAAAATCGTCACTTCGGCTAATATAGAAATATATGATGAAAACGAAGGTTTGATAATAGCCGAGGGCGAATATATCATAGTCAAGAAAAACGTTAAAGGGACGATAATTTTTAAAGGTCTTGATATCGGAAAAGTTGATAGGCTAACGTTTATTAGTGAGAAAATTAAAAAGGTTTTGGAATGAGACAAAGAACTATAAAAAAACCGGTCGAAGTTGTCGGAATGGGGCTTCATAAAGGTGTTCCGGTAAAACTTAGACTCGAACCGATGAGTGAAAACAGCGGAATTGTTTTTTATAGAGCGGATAAGGGAGTTACTATTCCTTTGAAGCCCGAATACGTAGTGGATACTAAAATGGCTACGGTGCTCGGAAACGAAGGTGCCGTCGTTTCGACAATAGAGCATTTGATGAGTGCTGTTTATGCTTTCGGGATAGATAATTTAAGAATCGTACTTGATAACGACGAAGTTCCTATTATGGACGGGAGTGCTATAAGTTTCGTGATGATGTTAAAAGAAGCCGGAATTAAAGAACTGAGTGCGCCTAAGAAGTTTTTGAGAATAACAAAAGAAGTGAAAATCGAAGATAATAATAAATTTGCGGTATTGAAGCCCTCAAGCGAAATAGAGTTTGATTTTGAGATAAATTTCGACCACCCCGTAATCGGAAATCAAAAATATAACTTTAAATTTTCGACTAAAAACTATATCGATGAGATTGCGAAAGCAAGAACGTTCGGGTTTTTAAAAGAGGTACAATATCTAAGAAGTATCGGTCTTGCTCTTGGAGGAAGTCTTGAGAATGCGATAGTGCTTGATGAAAAAGGTATCTTAAACGATTCTTTAAGATTTCCTGACGAATTCGTAAGACACAAAATTCTTGACGCTATCGGTGATATGAGTCTTCTTGGGTACAATTTCATAGGAAATTACGAAGCGTTTGCAAGCGGACATCACTTGAATCATTTATTAACTCTAAAAGTTTTCGAAGAAAACGCGTATGAAATTGTGGAATTCTCAAAAGAAGAGGAGCTAAGTATTGTCAAAGCGTTCGGTTGATATAGTTGTCATACCTATCTCCAAACCTCTTCTTGTTGGGGTTTATGAAAACGGAAAATTGATTGAAAAAATAGAAAAAGAGGGAATGACAAGCGACATTCTCCCTGAAATTTTCGATAATCTTCTAAAAAAATATACAATTTCTCATATAATCTACGCAAAAGGTCCCGGAAGTTATATGTCTATTAAGCTAAGCTACGTATTTTTTAAAACTCTTGAAATTGCAAAAAACATCAAGCTTTTAGCTGCGGACGGATTTTATTTTAATAATAGCGCTCCTATTAAAGCGGTGGGTAATTCTTGTTTTGTAAAAAAAGACGATATAATTTCAATAACTAAAAACGTAAAAGAGGGAGAGTTTTATTTGCCAAAAGAGTTGAATCTGAACGATTT